>JAHEXN010000188.1 GCA_023252095.1 Actinomycetes bacterium
CGTCGGCGACCGTGACGCCCTCGAGCCGCAGCACGGGGCGGTCGGTCACGGTGGACTCGGACGTCGCGGGCGACGGCAGCTGCGAGCCCACCATGAGCTCGGCGAGCTCACGCTTGGTGGCGCTCGCGGGATCGGCGGTGCCGACCGTGGTGCCGCGCCGCATGACGGTGATGTCGTCGGCGATGCGCAGCACCTCGTCGAGCTTGTGCGAGATGAACAGGACCGAGCAGCCCTGACCGACGAGCTCGCGCAGGTTCGCGAACAGGGCGTCGACCTCCTGCGGCACGAGCACGGCCGTGGGCTCGTCGAGGATGATCAGGCGGGCGCCGCGGTACAGGACCTTGAGGATCTCGACGCGCTGGCGGTCGGCCACGCCGAGCTTCTCGACGAGGGTGTCGGGGTCGAGCCCGAAGCCGAATCGTTCGGAGATCGCCCGGATCTCGCGCTTCGCCCCCTCGCCGATGCCGTGCAGCTTCTCGGCGCCCAGGACGATGTTCTCGGCGACCGTGAGGTTGTCGGCGAGCATGAAGTGCTGGAAGACCATGCCGATGCCGGCCGCGATCGCGTCGGTCGGCGAGGAGAACGCGACGGGGCTTCCGTCGACGAGGACCTCACCGTCGTCGGCGGGCTGCACCCCGTACAGGATCTTCATGAGCGTGGACTTGCCCGCGCCGTTCTCGCCGATCAGCGCGTGGACGCGCTCGGGGCGGATGTGCAGGGACACGTCGTGGTTCGCCACGACGCCCGGGAATCGTTTGCCGATTCCGCGAGCCTCGACGTCGATGGTCGTCACGCGGTCATCCTCTCGCATGGTCGTGAAGGCGGCCAGGGGGTGGGGCGGGGGTGCCGGGCCGTGGGCGGCGAGGTCGAGCACAGCACGAGCGGGCCCGGGAGATGGCTCCCGGGCCCGCTCGTGATCGGTCGGCGAACCGGCCTTACGGCGCGGTCGGGACCTTGACGTCACCGGAGATGATGTCGGCCTTGTACTCCTCGAGCGCGGCGATCGTCTCGGGGGTCAGCAGGTTGCCGGACGTCGAGTAGCCGACGCCGTCATCGGCCAGGGTGAACGTCGTGAAGCCCTGGTCGGGCTCGCCGTCGACGACCGACTTGATGAACTCGTACGTCGCGGTGTCGACGCGCTTGAGCATCGACGTGATGATGTGCGACTGCTGCTCCGGACCGGCGGTCAGGTACTGGTCGGAGTCGACGCCGATCGCGAGCTTGTCGGCGGCAACGGCCGCGTCGAAGACACCCGTGCCCGAGGCACCGGCGGCGTGGAACACGATGTCCGCGCCGTCGGAGTACAGGCCCTCGGCGGCCGCCTGGCCACCAGCGGGATCCTGGAAGCCCTTGGTGTCCTTCTCCTCGATGTACGAGGTGATGACCTTGACGTCCGGGTCGGCCGCCTTGGCGCCCGCCGCGTAGCCGGCCTCGAACTTCTGGATCAGCGAGTTGTTGACGCCGCCCACGAAGCCGATCGTGCCGGTCTCGGACTGCAGGGCAGCCGCGGCACCCACGAGGTACGAGCCCTCCTGCTCGGCGAAGCCGAGGTACGCCACGTTGCAGTTGACGTCGTCCTCGGTCGGGTCGAAGCCGTCGATGACGCTGAAGGCGACGTTGGGGTAGTCGGGCGCGACGGTGTCGACCGCGACGCTGTACGCGAAGCCGACGCCGACGATGACGTTGTGGCCGGAGTCGGCGAAGGTGCGCAGGCGCTCCTCGCGGACGTCCTCGGCCTCGTCCTGGGCCGCCTCACCCTCGGCGAACTCGAGTCCGAACTCGGCGGTGGCCTTCTCGAGGCCCGCGTACGCCGAGTCGTTGAAGGACTGGTCGCCACGACCGCCGACGTCGTACGCCAGACCGACCTTGGGATCGCCCTCGATCTGGACGGTCTCGCACTCCTCCGCAGCTGCGTCGGTGTCGCTGTCGTTGTCGTCGGCTGCGGTGCCGCACGCGGTCAGGATGAGACCGCACGTCGCCAGGGCGACGCCGTACGTCGAGAGTCGGCGCACTGTTCCTCCTCAGGTCTTTCGGCACGACCTTCTGTCGGCCTGCGCCAGACTCTAGGTCGGCGCAGGCCCACCCGGAACCTTTGCGGGAAGCCGTAACCGTTTTGTCACCGGCCCGGCGCAACCACGCTGAGCACCAGCCGTCCGTTGGTCGGTCGCCACCACGCTGGTCGAGTGCTCGGCGAGCCCTGGCGAGCCGGTGTATCGAGACCCCGCACCTGGCGCGCACCCTCTCAACCACCGGAGGGTCGGAACGCCCGCGGTCACCTGACCACGTCTCGGTACGCCGCCCTCGTCCCTCGGGCACCACTCGACGACCGGGCCGACCGGCTTCGCCGGTGAGCACCCGCAGCCTCGGCCGCGGGCGGCCTCAGCTCAGCGCCGCAGCCGCAAGCACACGCGCGCCGATCGCGATGGCGCGCTCGTCGACCCGCAGGTTGCCCTGGTGGAGGTCGTACGTGGGGCCGTCGGGAGTGCGGGTGCCGAGGCGCCCCATCGCCCCCGGGACGGCCTCGACGTACCAGGCGAAGTCCTCGCCGCCGAGGCTCTGCGACGTCGTGGCGACACCGCTCGGGCCGATGACGTCGGTCACGGCCCGGCGCATGGCCTGGGTCGCGGCAAAGTCGTTGACGACGGGCGGCACGCCGCGCACGTAGAGCACGTCGGCGCTGACGCCGAAGGGCTCGATGATGTCGGCGATCAGGCCGCGCACGAGGTGCTCCGCCTGGTGCCAGGCGTTGGCGTCGAGCATGCGCAGCGTGCCGGCGAGCTCGCCCGTGGCCGGGATGACGTTGGCCGCCTGCCCGGCGGAGATCTGGCCCCACACCATCGAGACTCCGGCGCGGGGGTCGAAGCGGCGCGAGAGCACGGCCGGCAGCTGGGTCACGAGGCTGCCGAGCGCGTACGTGAGGTCCTCGGTCAGGTGGGGTCGCGACGTGTGGCCGCCGCGTCCGCTCAACGTGACCTGGATGCGGTCGGAGGCGCCGGTGATGGGGCCCTCGCGCAGGCCGACCTGACCGACGTCGAGCGATGGGTCGCAGTGCAGCGCGAAGATGCGCGAGACGCCCTTCAGCACGCCCTGGGAGAGGAGTCGCAGCGCACCGCCGGGCATGACCTCCTCGGCGGGCTGGAAGATGAATCGCACGCGGACCGGCAGCGGCGCGACGCGATGAGCCTCGGCGAGCGAGATCGCGGCACCCACGAGGGCCGAGACGTGCACGTCGTGTCCGCACGCGTGGGCCACGTTGGGCACGGTCGAGCGCCACGTGTCCTGGGTCGTGTCGGGGATCGGGAGGGCGTCGAGGTCGCCTCGCAGCGCGACGATCGGACCTTCCTCGCGGCCGACCTCGGCGACGAGACCGGTGCCGGGGAGGAGGTCGTAGGAGATGCCGTGCTTGTCCATCCACCGTGCGACCAGGTCGGTCGTGCGCTCCTCCTGCCACGACAGCTCCGGGTGCGCGTGGACGTCACGGCGCAGGTCGATGAGATCCGGCGTGATCTCGTCGACCACGCGGGTCATGACGTCGAGGGAGCCCATCGGCTCAGGATACGCGGGGCGACCGATCCCGCGCGGCCCTCGCCCGCGGACCGGGACGCTCCCGAGAGAGTTTGTGTGTGCACAGGAGAGAGTTTGTTGGTGGTCACGAGAGAGTTCGTTGTGCCTGTGGATGCACAAAGTCGCTCCTGACCACCAACAAACTCTCTCGCGAGCGGAACGTCAGGCGAGATCGAGGGCCTCGTGGGGTGCGGGGGCCGGACGGTCGCGGTGGCGGCGGCGCGACAACGCGTCGCGGATGGCCGCGTCCTGTCGCATGAACCAGATCGCCGAGAGCGTGACGCCCACGCCGACGCCGACACCGCTGGCCACCAGAGCCCAGCGGGCACCGAACGCCTCTCCGAGCCAGCCGATCACCGGTGCGCCCAGGGGCACGCTGCCCAGGAACACCATGAGGTAGAGGGACGCGACGCGACCCCGCATCGCGGGCGCGGTCGACATCTGGATCAGGGCGTTCGCCGTCGTCACGGCGGTGAGGACCGCAAGCCCCACCAGCGGCAGGGTCGCCGCGTAGGTCACGTAGGTAGGCATGACCGCCGACAGCAGCTGCACGGCCGAGAAGACGAGCGCCGCTCCGACGATGAACCGCAGGCGAGGTGATGGTCGGCGGGCGGCCAGGAGCGCACCGGCCAGCGAACCGATCGCCATGATCGATCCGAGCAGGCCGAACTCGCCCGCCCCCTTGCCGAACTCCTCGGTCGCCATGAGGGCCGTGGTCACGGCGAAGTTCATGCCGAACGAGCCCATGAAGAACACGCACGAGAAGAGCAGGACCAGGTCGGGCCGCGACCCGACGTACCGGACACCCGCGCGGACGGCGCCCCGCCGGTCGCCCGTCAGCGGAGCGGGGTGCAGCGTCGTGGGATCCATGAGCTGCAGCGCGAGCAGCACGAATCCGTAGCTCAGCGCGTTGGCGAGGATGACCCAGCCGGTCGCGAACACGCCGGACCCGAGTGCCGCGATGAAGACCCCGGCCAGGGCGGGGCCGACCAGCCGGCCGGAGTTGAACGAGGCCGAGTTGAGCGAGACGGCGTTGCTGAGCTGGTCCTGCCCGACCATCTCGGCCACGAACGACTGGCGGGCCGGCGCCTCGAGCGCCCGGGCGGACCCGAACAGCGTCGTGAGCACGTAGACGTGCCAGACCTCGACGACGCCCGTGATCGCCAGGACGCCGAGCAGGGCCGACGGCAGGGCCATGCCGAGCTGGAGCCAGCGCAGCAGCGTGCGCTTGGCGACCCGGTCGGCGAGCACGCCGGCGAAGGGCGAGAGCAGCAGGGACGGCAGGAGCTGCAGCGCGATCGTCAGGCCCAGTGCGGCGCCGCTGCCGGTGAGCTGCAGGACGAGCCACGCCTGTGCCGTGCTCTGCAGCCACGTGCCGACGTTGGAGAACAGTGCGCCGGTGGCGTAGATGCGGTAGTTGCGGACCTTCAGCGACGTGAAGGTGCCCTGCCGACCCGCGGGTGGCGTGGTCGCGCGGCTCACGACTCGGCCAGCCGCTGGAGGATCCCTGCGGCCTCGGTCAGCACGGAGCGGTCGTGCGCGTCGAGCTCCTGCAGCCGCAGGTAGAGCCAGGCGTCACGTCGCTCGCGCTCCTCCGCGAGTACCTTTGTGCCGAGGTCGGAGACGCTCACCACGACCTGACGGCCGTCCTCGGGGTGCTCGGACTTGACGACCAGACCGAGCTCGACGAGCGACCCGACTGTGCGGGTGATGGACGGCGGACTGACGCGCTCTCGCGTGGCGAGCGCGCCGGGGGTGAGTGGTCCGGCGGCGGCGACCGCCGCGAGCACCAGCAGCTGCGTGGGCGCGAGGTCGGACTGGCGCTCCTGGCGGAGCCGGCGATTCAGCCGGGCCACCGCCGTCGCGATCTCCTGAGCAGTGGCGGGCATGTCCTGAGCCTAGTTCATTAACCAAGCGAACCATCTCACCGCCCGGGCGGAGGTCAGGGCAGAGCGCGCTGGATCTGCTCGATCGTCTCGTCGGCGAGCTTCTCGACGGGCCGACGCAGGACGATCCCCGCGACCCAGCCCCACGAGCGCGGGAAGTCGAAGACCGCGCGGTAGTGGATCAGCGTCCGCTCGCCGTCACGGGTGAAGGTCAGGTGGTCCGTCGCGACGGTCTTGCCGTTCACGCCCCGGCAGACGAAGTGCGTCGGTCGGTCGTGCGCGATCGTCTCGTACTCCAGCTCGACGGTGCGGCCCATGAAGGACGAGACGTTGCGGTAGCGCGTGCCCAGTCCCCCGTCGCCGGAGATCCGCACGGTCTCCACGGTGCCCGGGTCCCACGACTCGGTGTTCTCGAAGTCCGCGAGGAAGTCGAAGACCTCCTCGACCGGGCGGTCCACCACGAAGCTGCGCTCGACGTCCATGGGCCCACCGTAGGCGCGTCGGGGCTGGTCGGCCCGGCAGTCGAGATCGTACCGTCGAGGCATGAGCAGCGAAGCACAGGTCCCCGCTCCCGTCAGCGCCGTGGTCGACGCGATCAACGCCGGCGACACCGACGCCTTCGTGGCGGCATTCACCCTCGATGGCCAGGTCGACGACTGGGGCCGGGTCCTGACGGGATCCGACGGTGTGCGCAGCTGGGCGGAGTCCGACGCGATCGGGATGGACGCACGAATGAACGTGCTCGGCGCCGAGACCGTGGGCGACACGACCACGGTCGCGTTCGAGTGGAGCAGTCGCAAGTTCAACGGCACGTCGACCGCGATCGTGACGGTCGCCGACGGCCGCGTGAGCAGCTTCCGGATCCCGCCCGCCCACTGACCGGCGAGAGGGTCAGCCGGCGTCGGCACCGTCGCGCCGGCGGGCCCGGTACGCCGCAGCGGCCACCCGGTTGCCGCACGAGGTGCTGCAGAACCGGCGCGACCGGTTGCGGGACAGGTCGACCACGACACCGTCGCACTCGGGGTCGTCACACCGTGACAGCCGCGACATCTCGTCGGCGCGGATCACGTCGATCATCGCCATCGCGGTCTCGACGAGGATGCGTTCGGCGAACGGCCGCTCCTGCCCCACCGCGTGCACGTGCCAGTCGAATGTGCCGTGCCGGACGAGCTGTGGGAGCGCGTTGCCCTCGCGAAGCATCTCGTTGACGAGGTCGACCGCGTCGTCGCGCGAGGCGAGGAGCACCTCGCGCAGCCGGGGGCGCAGGGCACGGACCTCGCGGAGCTCCCGCGCGTCGTGGCGGCGCGAGCCCGTGTAGCGGTGCTCGGCTGCAAAGGCGTCGAGCTCGTCGGTCGTCGTGAGCGTGTCGGGCGCGAGAGCGCTGTTGGCCAGCCAGACAGCCGCGACGAGCACCTGCTCGACGTCATGGGCGAACACCATGTTGACACCTTACGACATGGAACCGTAGCGTCATGCTCCATGACGACCTTGACCCATGACGCCTCCTCGCCGTCGGTCGCCCCCACCCGCTTCGGTGCCGGCCTGCTGCTCGCGCTCGTGAGCGCCACGGCCTTCGGCACGTCAGGCGCCCTGGCCCGAGGTCTGATCGAGTCCGGGTGGTCGCCCGGCGCA
>JAHEXN010000189.1 GCA_023252095.1 Actinomycetes bacterium
GCCGTTGATCCAGTCCTCGTCCAACGCATCCGGGTAGATCGCATCCCGGAGCGCTCGAACCACCCGGCGCAGCTGCACGGGCTCATGCGTCGTGGCGACGGCGAGCAGCCAGGGTTCAGCATCAGCCACGACCTTGGCGCCGATGTGCTTGAGCCCGAAGGTGAACAGCTTCACGTGATCCAACCGGATCTCACCTTCAGCGGCGGCTTCACCCAGGGCGGGCAGCTCGCGCATCGTGGTGTCGGCGTTGATCAGACTCCTGGTCTGGCGGGCGTCGATCCGCAGATGGTCCCGCGCCCACGCGGTCACGGTCGAGGCCCCGTCGAGCTCGTACTCCGCCGTCCGTTCCAGCTCGGCCAGGTGGTGGGCCTTGGCGGCGTCCAACGCGTCTTGGGCGGTCTGGATCGCGACCAGAGCAGACCGATGATCGCCCGAGCCGACGGTGCGCGCGGCTGTTCGCAGCGCTTGCACCGTGGGTCCGGGGTTCATGTGACGACTCTACTCGAACAGACGTTCGAACACAACAGTCTGAGTCGAATATTCTGCTGGAATAGCAGTGATTTCGGTCCGGCGGCCCTGTCAGATTCGCTGGGCCGCGACCGTCCGCTTCTGGTCCATGGCCGCTTGTCCGTCACCACCGCAGTCCGTGACCTGACCAGCCCTTCGAGGCTCACGCCCCAGAGGGCGTTCACACCTCAGGGAGCGGGGAGGGGCAGAGGGCGTTCACAGCTCAGGGAATGGGAGGAACGGGAGCGGGCGGGGGCAGGAACGCGAGGACGCTTCTCACACCGCGTCGCCGTCCTCCGCCTCGATCGCGTCGAGCTGGTCCTCGCTCCAGGTGTGCACCGCAGCCTCCTCCGCGCTCGCGCCGGCTCCGTCGATGCCGACGTCGCTCGCGAGCTGCTGCTGGTCCTCGTCGAGGCCCGAGCCTTCGTCGGGCGCCACGAGGCGGCCCGACCGCTCGTCGCCCGCGTACGACTCCGCAGGATCGTCAGCCTCGTTCGAGTCGAGATCGGCGGCATCTGCGGCGTCCGACGGGGTGATCCCGGTGTCGTCAGGCACCTCCTGCGCGAGGCGTTCCTCGAAGGACTCGCCCTCCTCCTGCTCCTCGGCCGTCACGCCCTTGGCGAAGACGCCGCGCGGCTTCTCGGGCGGCGAGAACCCCTCGTCGAGCACGTCGTCGACGCCCCGGTCCACGAGGGAGTCCTCGGGCTGCATCTGCGCGTCGTTGCTCATCGTGCCTCCTGCTGGGTCGGGAACGTGGTCGTCCTCGAGCCTGTCACGCCGACGCGTGCGCGCAAGGCGAGCGGCACCTGCACGAGGATCCGCCCCGGAACCGTCGGGGGACGGTTCCGGGGCGGATCGGCGATCACCGCATCAGCGTGCGGAGGTCACTGCCAGACCCTCACGTAGTCGACCTGCAGCGTCGCCTTGTCGATCCCCTGACCCTCGGGGAAGGCGTTGTCGCCCGTGCCGAGCATCTGCGTCAGGTTCAGGTTGAACGGCGTGTCGAACGGCGCCGATCCCACGAGGGGAGCCAACGGGCTGATCGTGTGGTCGAGGCACAACGTGCCGTCGATCGAGATCGTCAGCTTCTGCTCCGTCCACTCCAGCACGTACGTGTGGAAGTCGGTCGGCTTGTAGACGAGGCACTTGTTGTTCGTCCTGGTGCCCCACGGCAGCACCGAGTTGTAGTGCAGCGCCGGGATCAGCCGGTCGGGGTACTGCGAGTAGAACTCGACGATGTCGATCTCGCCCGAGCCGGGCCACGTGCCGTACTGCGGGTTCTGCGGCAGCATCCACAGCGCGGACTGGAGGCCCGGGCCGTTCGTCTGCGGCATGGCCGCGCGGATCTCGTACCGGCCGTACGCCTGCGAGAACTTGCCGAAGCTCGACACGGCCGCCGACGTGTAGTTCGTCGTGACCGGACCTGCCGGGTGGTCACACGTGACCGGCTCGGTCTCGTGGATCGTGGAGAGCTGCAGCACGCCGCCGCTCACCGCGATGTTGCGGTCACCCAGGAAGCAGTCGCCGTACGAGAAGGCCGACTCCATCGTGGTGATCGGGTGCCACTTCGTGGTGTCGAGCGTGTCGCCGCGGAACTCGTCGACGAACGTGCACGCCCACGGGGTGCCGTCCGACTTGAGGATCGGCGAACCGCAGTCGGGGCCGGTCGGTGTCGTGCCGCCTCCCGCCGGCGGCGAATCGACGGGCACCTGGGCCGCGTCGAACTGGGCCTGCGCGTCAGCCTGCGCCGCCGCCAGGGCCGTGGCCCGTGCCTCAGCGTCGGCCTGAGCCTTGGCCTGGGCGATCGCGTCGGTCTGCGCCGTGACGACGGCCCAGTAGTAGGCCTCCCAGTGGGTCGTCGAGGTGACGGTCTTGGTGGAGGTGACCGTCTTGGTCGAGGTCGCGGTGCCGTGGCCCACGAAGTCGCCGACGACCGCGGTCTCGTTGACCGTGACCGTCTCGGTCGCGGTCCAGGACTCGGTGGCCTCGATGCCCGCCGCGACCTGCGCCTCGGCGTCGGCCTTCGCCCGCTCCTTGGCGATGGGACGCGCCTCGGCGTCGGCCTGCGCACGCGCGTCGGTGAGGGCGGCGACGTACGCGTTCCAGGTGGCCCACCAGTCGGCCTCGGCCTGGGACGCGGCGTGCGCCGTGCCGGTGGCGGTGGCGGTGGCCGTGGCCTCGGCGGAGCCGTGGCCCACGACGTCACCGATCGTGTGCGTCTCGTCGACCGTGACGGTCTCCGTCGCGGTCCACGTGCCGGTGGCGTCGTAGCCGCGCGCATGACGGTCGACCTGCGCCTGCGCGTCGGCCTGCGCCTGCGCCTTCGCGATCGGACGGGCCACCGCATCGGCGTCCGCCCGGGCCTTCTCGCTCGCCGCGAGGTAGGCGTTCCAGGTGGCCCACCAGTCGGCCTCGGCCTGAGACGCGGCGTGCGCGCTTCCCGTGGCCGTGGCGGTGGCCGTCGCCTCGGCGGAGCCGTAGCCCACGAACTGGTCGATCGTGACCCACTCCTGGGCCGTGACGGTCTCCGTCGCGGTCCAGGTGCCGGTGGCGTCGTAGCCGAGGGCAGCGCGGTCGGCCTGCGCCTGGGCGTCGGCCTGCGCCTGGGCCTTGGCGATCGGGCGCGCCTGCGCGTCAGCCTTGGCCTTGGCCTCCTCGACGGCGGCGATCCAGGCGTTCCACGTGGCCCAGTAGCTCGCCTCCCAGGCGGCCTCCGCCGTGTGCGACAGGGTCACGGTCGCAGATGCCGTGGCTGTCGCCGTGCCGTATCCCACGAACTGGCCGACCGTCGCCCACTCCTGGACCGTGACGGTCTGGGACTGTGTGGACGTCTCGGTGGCCGTGAAGGTCTCCGCGGCCGACGACGCGGTGGACGCGCCCGCCAGGGTCAGGCTGGTCATCAGTGCTGCGGCGATGGCAACGACGACGGCACGAAGTGCGGTCGCCGAGCCACGCCACCGGGTGGTGGCGAACATGTGAGTCTCCCTCTCCATGGAGAGTCACCGATGCGGCTGTGCGCCGCACCGACTCGTTCGCCCTCCCAAGCTCGCGAGTCAGGACTCTCCTCCTGTCATGGAAAGTACCAAAGTCCCGGACTTATGGCGAGGGGTCCCGTGACCTAAGTGGGAAGCCCTCTGCCGAAGGCCGCGTGAGAGCCGATCCGTCGGTCAGCGACGACGCAGCAGGGCGAGTGCGCCTCCCGCGAGGTCACGGACCTCGGCCGTGACCAGGCCGCACTCCAGCACCGTGTCCTCGACCTGCGCGCACTGCTCGACCGACCCCAGCTGGAGGACCACAAAACCCTCCGGTTCCAGGTGTTGGGCGGCCACACGGACGCAATCGCGCGCGACGTCGAGGCCGTCGTCGCCGCCGTCGATCGCCCACACCGGATCGGCGGGAAACACCTGGACCCCGGCCGAGGGGACCCACGGCGGGTCCGCGATGACCAGGACGAACTGCTCGTCGTCACGAAGGACCTTGGTCATGGGCCCACACCGGACATCGGCATCGACGCCCGCCGCGGCGGCGTTCTCCCGGGCCAGTTCGCACGCGTGGGGCTCGCGGTCGACCTGGACGAGATGACGGTCGGTGGAGTGCACTGCCGCCAACCCGATGTGCCCGGCTCCGCTGCACAGCTCGAGGACGTCCCCGGCCGCCGCGGAGTCGAGGAGCTCACGGGCCCACGCCGATTGCGCGAGCGTCCAGGGCCGCGGGACGAGCACGCTGTCGTCGAAGACGATGTCGACCGGCCCGAAGGGCAGGCGGGCACGCGCCGGCGGTGCTGCCGGCGCGGTGTCCAGCTCGAGCTCGTCCATCGACGTCCTCCTTGGTGTCGACCCCAGGGTTCCCTCGGCCGCGCAATCCATGCGCCCACCGGTACATGCGCACCAGCTTTCCGGGGTACTCGCCCCACATGGACCTTCTCGCGCACTACGTCCGCATCCACCTGACCGGCGCTGCCGCCGGGATCGAGCTGTTCGGCCGGGGCGCCGACCTCCACGACCCGCAGGCGCGTGCCGCGACGGCCCGGATCCGCGAGGAGCTCGTGGAGGAGCGTGCCTGGCTGCGCAGCCTGGTCGAACGCCTGGGCTCCACCGAGCCGACGCTGACGCAGGTCGTCGCGAAGGTCGGCGAGCGCCTCGGCCGCCTCAAGCCCAACGGAGACCTCCTGCACCGCACCGCGCTGACCGACGTCATCGACCTCGAGACGATGCACGACGCCGTGTCCGGCAAGGTCGCTGGCTGGGAGGCCTTGCTCGAGCTCGAGGACCCCCGCGCGGACCGCGGCGACCTGGAGCGGCTGCACGCCCAGGGCCTGCGCCAGATCGCGGAGCTCAAGGAGCTCCACCAGGCCGCTGCGCGTCGCGCCTGGGCCGTCAACTAGTCCGTCGCGCCGGACTCCACCTGGAACTCCGCGTCGCACCGCACGCACGCGTAGAGGGAGTACCCCGGCACGTCGCCGAGGTGGACGGCGGTGTCCTCGAGACACTCGGGACAGATTCTGATCAGCTCGCTCACGCGGCGGGTCGTCCTTGCAGGGAAGATCCTCGCCGCCGGCTGCGTCAGCGGTTCGTCGCCATCCTAGGACGACGTCACCGGGAGAGGTGGCGCGGCCCTGCTGTGTGCTCAACAGGACCGCTTGATCTCGCAGTACCCGAGTCCGCGACGGCCCATGCGCACGTCAGCGACGCAATGAGCGGCACCTGTCAGAGCGTCGGCAGAGTCCGGCTCTCGACGATGCCCCGGGCGACCTCGCGCAGCTTCACGTTGCGGTCCTGGGAGTAGCGCCGCAGGACCTCGAAGGCCTGGTCGGGCTCGACGCCGTAGCGCTCCATGACGATCCCCATCGCCATGCCGATGAGCTTGCGTGCGTCGACCGCGCGTCGCAGTCCCTCGACGTCGCGGCTCGAGGTGAGGGCCACGGACGCGTGCCGGGCGAGGATCGTCGTGACGGCGACGTCGTCGTCGTCGAAGGCGTCGGGTCGCGCCGCGTAGACGTTGAGCGATCCGTAGCAACGATCCTTCGTGGCGAGCGGGACGCTGACGATGCTGCGATACCCCAGCTCCACGACAGCCCGGCTCCACTGCGGCCAGCGCAGCTCGGTCGCCGCGTCGACCACCCGGTAGATCGTGTCGTGCTTCTCGAGAGCCTCGAGGCACGGGCCCTCGTCGAGCTCGACCTGGAGCTGGTGCGCCTGGCCGACCGCGACGCTCGTGGCGGCGGCGGTCTCGACGCGATTGCGAGCGTGTGTGAGCAGCACTCCCGCGTCGTCGCAGTGGATCGCCGACCGGGCGAACTCCGCGACCCGCTGCACGGTCTGCTCGCTGTCGGTCGACTCGTGGAGGGCGAGGAGGATCTCGGCGAGATCCGGGCCGCGGGACGAGGACGAGATGCCGGTGGTGCTGATGGTGTCGGAGCTCATGGTCGCCTCTCTGCTGTGCTGCGGTTCATCTGGTGCCGGGCGTGGCGGCCGCGGCGGCGGCTTCCGGTTGCGGGTGTCCGGGGCCAGTGGCAGCGTGACGAGTGGTTGAGCAGCAGCCACCGATGCACGAGCTAGCCCGGGAGACCGACTCATGGCTGTCACGACACACGATCAGCACCTGCTCATCCTGGACCATCTCCCGCTCGCGGCACGACTCGCTCGCGCCTTCCGCGGGCGCGGGGTCGACGCCGAGGACCTGGAGCAGGTCGCTCGCCTCGCCCTCGTCAAGGCCGCCGCCGGGTTCGAGGAGGATCGCGGGGCGTTCGCCGCCTTCGCGACCGCCACGATCCGCGGTGAGCTCAAGCGCCACTTCCGTGATCGTGCCTGGGGGGTGCGACCCCCGCGGCGCGTGCAGGAGCTGCAGGCCCGGCTGGGGGTCGAGCACGACGGCACCGACATCACGACGGCGCAGATCGCCCACCTGTCGGCCCAGCTGGGGGTCCCTGCCAGCGATCTGGTCGAGGCGGCCGCCGCACGGGGTTGCTACGCGCCGGACTCGATCGAGGCGGCCCAGGACGCCGGGCACGAGATGGGCGGGATCGATGCGCGCCTCGAGCTCGTCGACGACTGGGTGACGTTCACCCGCCTGTGCCGCGACCTCCCCCGCCAGGACCGTCAGCTGCTGCAGTGGCGCTACGTCGACGACATGACGCAGCAGGAGATCGCGCACGAGTTCGGCATCAGCCAGATGCAGGTCTCACGGCGCATCTCGGCCCTGCTGGCACGCCTGCGGGCCGCCGCTGAGGGAAGCACGACCCCGCAGGCGGCCTGACACCTCGGCGATTCACGAGCCCTCCCGTCGGGCGATCTCGCGGAGCCGCCCCTGCAGGGTCCGGCGGGTCTGGGCGCCCTCTGGAACGGCCCGGGTCATCCAGACGTGGAACATCGCGGTGCGCTCGTGCACCGTCAACACCGCGTCGTCCGTCTGCTCCGCGCGCTCGAGGAGGACCTCCACCGCAGGGCGGAGGATGTCGTGCGCCCCGACGTGGACGTCGATCGGAGGCAGCCCTGCCAGGTCGCCGAACACCGGACTGACCTCCGGATCGGTCGTGGGTCTGCTCCCGGACCAC
>JAHEXN010000336.1 GCA_023252095.1 Actinomycetes bacterium
GACACGCTCGACCAGCTCGACCGACAGCTCGCCGACAGCGCCGTCGAGCGCGAACGGCTGGCCGGAGTGGCCGCCGCGGCCGCCGCGGCCCTCGCCGAGACCGAACAGCTGGTCGCCGATGCCCGCGGCGACGCCGTCTCGGTCGAGGCGGTGCGCGGCGCGCGCCGCGATGACCTCGTCGTCGTGCGGTCCCTCGCCGAGGCCGTCGAGCGGTTGCAGGAGTGCCGGGCCGCCACGGCGGAGGCCTCCAGGATCCTCGAGGCCGCCCTCGCCGATGGCGGCTTCGCCTCGGCCGACCAGGTCGAGACCGCCGTCGTGGCCCCGGCCGAGGTCGCACGCCTCGACCAGCTCGTCGCACGTCACGACGCCGCACTGACGGCCGTCGCGAGCATCCTCGCCGAGCCCGAGCTGGCCGATCTCCCGGCCGATCCCGTCGACGTCGACGCACCGCGGGCCGAGCTCGCGGAGGCGCAGCGCGCCGCCACCGCGTCGGGCGAGGCACGCGCCACGCAGCAGGGCCGCCTCGAGGCCTACACGTCCCTGGCGGGCGAGATCGCCGCGGCCGTCACCGCGTCGGCGGCCCAGCTCGCCCGGTACGAGACCGTCGCCGGCCTCGACCTCACGCTGCGCGGCTACGGGGCCAACCAGCTCCGGATGCCGCTCGAGACCTTCGCCCTCGTGGCCGAGCTCGAGGACATCCTCGGTGCCGCCAACGTCCGCCTCGCGGCCATGACCGGCGGCCGCTACGAGCTGCAGTACTCCGACGACGCGGCGTCCACCGGAACCTCGGGTCTCGAGATCGCGGTGCTCGACGCCCACACCGGCGACACCCGTTCGCCCAGCTCCCTGTCGGGCGGCGAGAAGTTCCAGGCGTCGCTGGCCCTCGCGCTGGGCCTGGCCGAGGTCGTCACCTCACGCGCGGGGGGCCTGCGCCTCGACACCCTCTTCATCGACGAGGGGTTCGGGTCACTCGACCCCGAGACCCTCGAGGTCACGATGGAGACCCTCGACGCGCTTCGTGAGGGTGGACGCACGATCGGGTTGATCAGTCACGTCGAGGCCATGAAGGAGCAGATCCCGGCGCAGGTCCGGGTCGAGCGGTCGGGCGACGGATCCAGCACGATCCGCACCTCGGCCTGAGTCAGCGGCCGGCCGCCTCGTGCGCGGCCTTCTCGACCCGGGCCACGTGAGCGGGCCAGTCGGTGTCGTCCGGCATGTTCTCGACACCCGGCCGCAGGCCGGCGAAGCCGTCGAGCCCCTCGCGAAGGACGTCGACGTGCCCCGCGTGCCGCGCCAGCTCGACGTTCATGTGCACCAGGATCTGGTGCAACGTCACGGCGCCCCGGTCGCCCCACCACGGCACCCGTCCCGCGGCGTCGAGCGGGAGCGCGTCGATCGTCTGCGCGGCGTGGGCCCATGCGCGGTCCCAGAGGTCGAGCACGTCAGCGCGCGTCTCCTCGGCGGGGCACCACAGGTCGATCAGCGGGTCGTCGTCGCTCAGCGGAAGGTCGCCCGGGAACGGTCGGTCGAACACGAGCCCGAAGTACTCCGCAGCGCATGCGGCCACGTGCTTCGTCAGGCCCAGCAGGTTCGACCCGGTGGGCGTCAGCGGTCGCCTCACGTCGAGGTCGTCGACGCCCTCGAGCTTCCACAGCCACGCCTCGCGGAGCTGGTCGAGGTAGCGGACCAGCACGGCCTTCTCGTCGTCGGCAGACATGCCGACATCGTGACATCACCGCGCCGAGCATCGCATTCTTTTATGCATACAGTATGGGTAGACTGAGGAGCATGACGATCCTGCTCTCCTACGTCCCCTCCGAACCTGGCGACGCTGCGGCACCCGTCGCGATCGCTGAGGCAGCTGCGCACGGCGTGCCCCTCCTGATCGTCAACGCACTGCGCGGCGGTGCCCTCGTGGAGACCAGCACCGCGTCCGACGACGTCTTGTCGGCCCTCGTCGAGCAGGCGCGCGGCGCCGGCGTCGAGGTGACCCTCGTGCGCCCCGAGAACCCCGACGTCGTCGAGGCGATCCTTGACCTCGTGGCGAGTCACGACGTGTCGACGCTGGTGATCGGCGTGCGTCACCGCTCCCCCGTCGGCAAGCTGCTGCTCGGCAGCGTGGC
>JAHEXN010000190.1:0-1161 GCA_023252095.1 Actinomycetes bacterium
CGTGCGCACGTTCACCGACTACCCGCTCGCGGAGCTGCGTCCGTACATCGACTGGCAGCCGTTCTTCAACGCGTGGGAGATGAAGGGGCGCTTCCCCGACATCCTCAACAACCCGTCCACGGGTGAGACCGCGCGCAAGCTGTACGACGACGCGCAGGTCATGCTCGACCAGCTGATCGAGGAGAAGTGGCTCCGCGCCAACGGCGTGATCGGCCTGTTCCCGGCCAACCAGGTCGGCAGCGACGACATCGAGGTCTACGCCGACCACCACCGTGACGACGTCCGCACGACGCTGCACCACCTGCGTCAGCAGACCGAGCACCGCGCCGGCGTGGCGCACAAGTGCCTCGCCGACTTCGTGGCGCCCAAGGAGACCGGTCTGCAGGACTACGTCGGTGGCTTCGCGGTCACGACGGGACTCGGTAGCTCTGAGAAGGTCACCGAGTTCAAGGCGGCCCTCGACGACTACAACGCGATCCTGCTGGAGTCGCTCGCCGACCGGCTCGCCGAGGCCTTCGCCGAGCGGCTGCACGAGCGGGTCCGCACCGAGTTCTGGGGCTACCAGCCGCAGGAGTCGCTCGACAACGAGGCGCTCATCGCGGAGAAGTACGTCGGCATCCGGCCCGCACCGGGCTACCCGGCCTGTCCGGACCACACCGAGAAGCAGATCCTGTGGGACCTGCTCGACGTCAAGGCGCAGACCGGCATCGAGCTGACCGACTCCATGGCCATGTGGCCGGGCGCGTCAGTCAGCGGCTGGTACTTCTCGCACCCGCAGTCGCAGTACACCGTCGTGGGCCGCATCGGACGCGACCAGGTCACCGAGTACGCCCAGCGCAAGGGCTGGAGCGTCGACGAGGCGGAGCGCTGGCTCTCGCCCAACCTCGGCTACCGCTCCGACAACGAGTGAAGCGTCCTAGGCTGTTCACGTGACGTTCGACGACATCCCGCCCCTGCGTGACCCGTGGCTGCTTGCGGCCTTCGAAGGGTGGAGCGATGCTGCCGACGCCGCGTCGGGCACCGTGGCGCACCTGATCGAGGAGTGGGACGCCGAGATCCTCGGTGAGCTCGACCCGGAGGAGTACTACGACTTCCAGGTGAACCGGCCGCTGCTGCGCCGCGACGAGGAGGGCCGGCCCACGCTCGTGTGGCCCACCCCCA
>JAHEXN010000190.1:1171-7017 GCA_023252095.1 Actinomycetes bacterium
GTCCCAAGGGCGCCGAGCGCGACGTCATCCTGCTGCGCGCGCACGAGCCGAACTTCCGGTGGCGCGGGTTCTGCAGCACGATCCTGGGCATCGCGTCGCTCGCCGGGGTCACGGACGTCATCACGCTCGGCGCGCTGCTGGCCGACACGCCGCACACCCGCCCGGTGCCGGTGAGCGGCTCCAGCAACGGGCTGTCGTCGCGGGTGGCGCCGGGCGTCGAAGTCTCGCACTACAGCGGACCCGTGGGCATCACCACGGCGCTGGTCGAGGAGGCCACGAACCTCGGGATGTCAGCGGTCTCGTTGTGGGCCGCCGTGCCGCACTACCTGGCCGAGCCACCGTGCCCCAAGGCCACGCTCGCCCTGCTCGGGGCCGTCGAGGACGCCCTCTCGATCCCGCTCCCCCAGGGCGTGCTCGACGAGCTGAGCGAGGCCTGGCAGCGCGGGGCCGAGGAGGTCATGGAGGACGACGAGGAGATCGCCGAGTACGTCAAGGCGCTCGAGTCGGAACGTGACACGAGCGAGCTCCCCGAGGCGTCGGGTGACGCGATCGCCCGTGAGTTCGAGCGTTACCTGCGCCGCCGCGGCACGAGCGACGACAGGTAGCTACAGCGCCACACCGAGCAGCGCGTCGACCGCGAGACGTACCTGGCCTGGGGCCGCGGTGTCGTCGCCGGGCTGCGTCGCCCACGCGTCGACGGCCGCGAGGGCAGCCGGGGCGTCGAGGTCGTCGGCCAGTGCTGCCCGCAGGGCGGCGACGACCGGTGCTGCCGGAGCGGCGGAGCCCCGGGACACCGCCTCACGCCACGTGGCGAGGCGTGCCTCGGCAGAGGTGAGCTCGGCGTCGAACCACTCCCAGTCGCTGCGGTAGTGGTGAGCCAGCAGCGCGAGCCGGATCGCCATGGGGTCGCGGCCCTCCCCGCGCAACGCCGAGACGAGGACGAGGTTGCCCTTGGACTTGCTCATCTTCTCGCCCTCGAAGCCCACCATGCCGGCGTGCACGTAGGAGCGTGCGAAGCGCTCGCCCGTCGCGACGGTGGCCTCGGAGGCCGACATCTCGTGGTGCGGGAACACCAGGTCCGATCCCCCGCCCTGCACGTCGAAGTCGGTGCCGAGGTGCGCCAGCGCGATTGCGGCGCACTCGACGTGCCACCCGGGGCGGCCGCGGCCGAGACGGGAGTCCCACGCCGGCTCGCCGGGGCGCTCGGCCTGCCAGAGCAGGCAGTCGAGCGGGTCACGCTTGCCGGCACGCTCGGGATCGCCACCACGCTCCCCGAAGATGCGGGCCATCGTCTGCGCGTCCCAGCCGGACACCGAGCCGAAGTCGGGGTCGGCGTGGACCGCGAAGTAGAGGTCGTCGTCGACGGCGTAGACCGCGCCCGCCTTCTCGAGACGCCCCACGAGGTCGACCACGAGATCGATCGACTCCACGGCACCGATGTAGTTCTCGGGCGCCAGGATCCGCAGTGCCGTCATGTCCTCGCGGAAGAGCTGGGTCTCACGCTCGGCGAGCTCGACCCAGTCGATGCCCGTCGCGGCGGCACGCTCGAGCAGCGGGTCGTCGACGTCGGTGACGTTCTGCGTGTACGACACCCCACGGCCCTGGTCGAGCCACGTGCGCTGGAGCAGGTCGAAGGTCAGGTACGTCGCAGCGTGACCGAGGTGGGTCGCGTCGTAGGGCGTGATGCCACAGACGTAGAGGCGCGCGTCGCCCTCGCCCTCGCCGTCGAGAGGTCGGGGGGCGCCGGACGCGGTGTCGTGCACCACGGGGGCGGGGCCGGTGCCGAGTCCCTCGGAGGCCAGTGACGGCACGACGGGACTCGACCAGCTACGCATGCCCCGAGACTATCGGCCGGGCACCAGCGGCGGTGCGACGGCCGGTCCACCGTGCGCGCTGGCACCATGGCTCCGTGATCATCGACTGCGCGGTGTACCGCGACGGAGCCCGGGAGGACACCGGGCCGTCCTCCGAGGAGCTGACCGCCGCCCTGGCGGGCCTGGGTGAGGACGACTTCCTCTGGATCGGCTGCAACAACCCGACCGGCGACGAGATGCGCCGCGTCGGCCAGGTGCTCGGCCTGCACCCGCTCGCTGTCGAGGACGCGCTCGAGGTGCACCAACGACCCAAGATCGAGCGGTACCGGGACCACCTGATCATGTCGATGCGCATGGTGTCCTACAGCGACGACGACATCCAGACGCACGAGGTCAACCTGTTCCTCGGGGCGAACTACCTGTTGACCGTGCGGCACGGCGGTCCCTCCCTGGTGGAGGCACGGCGGCGAGCCGAGAAGCGCAACGACGCCCTGGCCCACGGTCCGACGGCTGCCCTGCACGCTGTCGTCGACACGATCGTGGACCGCTACGAACAGGTCGCCCGCGAGCTGGAGATCGACGTCGAGGAGGTCGAGACGTCGGTGTTCTCGGCCGAGCTCACGAGCGACTCCACCCGCATCTACCGGCTCAAGCGTGAGGCGCTCGAGTTCCGACGAGCGGTCGTGCCCCTCAAGGAGCCGGTCGTGCGGTTCTCCGAGGCGGCCGAACCCGCCGAGGCGCGACCGTACTTTCGCGACATCGCCGACCACCTAGGCCGGGCCGCGGAGGCGATCGACACGATCGACCACCTGCTCGACAACGCGCTCACGGCTCATCTCGCGCAGCTGAGCGTCCAGCAGAACGCCGACATGCGCAAGCTCGCCGCAGGCGCGACGCTCTTCGCCATCCCGACCGCGATCGCGGGGGTCTACGGCATGAACTTCGAGCACATGCCCGAGCTGTCCTGGACCGCCGGCTACCCGCTCTGCCTGGCCCTGATGGGCGCGATCTGCCTCTACACCTACCGCCGCTTCAAGAAGTCCGGCTGGTTGTGAGACTCGATGCCGTGGTCCGCTGACTTCACCGATGTGCCGAGAGACCGCTCGCTCGACCTGTTTCGCGACAGCATCGGGCACCTGGTGCTGCACGGCGAGCAGGTTGGCTTCATCGCGACTCGGGTAGGCGCCCTGGGTACGCGGGAGGCCGGCCGCCTCTGGTGGGCGACGTGGAGCGTGCAGGAGTTCGTGATGGTCTACGTGACCTCGACGCTCTCCGGAAACGGCCTGCCCGAGTTCGACGACCCGTGGCTCATTCCTGACTCGCACGATGAAGCCATCGCGTCGCTTCGTGAGGGTCGGTGGGAGGAGACCGACGTCTCCCATCCGGACCGATTGGGTGTCGAGTACGAGGTCCGGTGGCTGGACGGACCAGAACGCGATGCCGCGTGGGCCGCGCACGGGTTCGACCGCACCGACGAGGGTCCGGGTCCTGTGCCTCCGATCGTGTGCGTCGACGGCGGCGACGTGACCCTCTACTCAGGTTTCGAGGCGGCCGGGAGGCAGACCGAGGTGTACGACCTGGAGGTCCTGGACTTCTACGACGCAGCGGGTCTGCGGCTCGTCGCGAGACCGGCACGAGATCACGGCGTACAACTCGCTGTGGCTGAACCGCGCGAGCACGATCCGGACGGCTTGGCGACCGTCCTCAGGTCTTTTGTCCGCGCTGTTGGAACGGACCGGGTCGGTGTGGCGGATCCAGACCACGAGGATCTGGACTCACTGGTCTGCGCCGTCGCAGCTTTCCAGGGCGTCGAGCAACCGTAGATCGAGAACTGTCTCTTGTTCGGCGTTCTGCTCGCGTGGGGGTGCCGAACTCCAACGACTTCGAGCACGTGCCGGAGGTGTCTTGGACCGTCAGCTACTCGCTCTGCCTCGCCCTCATGGGTGGCGGTGCTGCATCAGGAGTCCCATTCGCCGAGCAGCTGGTGACGAAGCCAGTCAGCTTGAGAAATCAGGGCGCCCAGTAGCTCCTCCGCGTTGTAGCCCTCGTCCGGCGATCGAAAGCTCCAGGAGGAGTCACCGCTGGCCAGCCGAGTCTTGATGAGGACGTACGCGCACTCGGGAGAGACCCCTTCTGGCAAAGGCACGATGGTCATGCCGGGCAATGCCTCTTCGATGGGGATGCGTGCAGGTTCGTCAGAGTCGGGCATGTGGTGACCGTACCGGCGCGCCTGGCGAAGTCGCATTCATCGCGGACTTCTTCAAGCGTTCGCGCTGCGCGCCGGCCATTGGCCGAAGGTTGCAGCTCATGGTCACGGTCGATGCCTTCGAGGCCGACGCCTACTGCTTCCTGCCGCGCCTGACTCGCGGGGGAACGGTGATGACACGCGCAGGCGACAGTGCCCGGCAGAACCCCTCGACCTCCGCCTCGGGCAAGTACACGAAGATCACCGAGCCTTGGTCATCGACCTCGGCCAGCGGCTTCATGTCGGCGGTCCAGACGTTGGTGGTAAAGGCATAGGGAGCCAGGAGAACGTAGGCCACCCACTGGTGGTCCTCGACGGGGGTCACCCATCCGGACAGCTCATACTCGCTTCTGCGAGGGGCGAACACCTTCGCTGCTGCCACTATCTCCGGCGGCCACGTTTCCGACTCAGACCACGGGATGTCGATCTGCAGACGGTCTGCCTCGCCTCGTACGTGGGCCAGTGCGGTTCGACACGCTGTGGCCAGCTGATCGTCGAGACTTTCGGTCACGATCGAAAGGCCCCACCGGGGATCAGGGCGTCTTCGGAACCACACGGAGAGATGATGACTGACGAGGTGGGGAGGGGGTTGTCCACAGATTTCCGCCAGCGGCCGAATCGGACGGACGTGTGTCGGTGGGGGTCGTTTGACTGGTGTCATGTTCCAGGATCTGGCGCCGGAGGAGGTGCTCGCCGCGGTGGCGGGTGCGGATTTTGGTGTGCACGAGCCGGTTGACGTGATGGGTGGCAAGCACATCGACGCGATCGCGGCGCTCGAGCGAGTCGTGCGTGTGGCGCAGGCCCGGATCGTGGAGCAGGTGGACGCGCTCCACATTCTGCGGACCCACACGGCGCCTTCGTTCGACGGTGATCCGTCGCTGACGGTCGCGGCCGAGACCGCGCTCGCGCGCGGCATGTCACCGACGGCGGGCCGCACGATGCTCGCCACGGCCGTGCACCTGCGGTCGATGCCGGTCCTGCGCGGCGCGTTCGGGGACGGACGCGTGTTGGAGGGCACCGTCAGGGCGGTCGTCAGGGTCGTGCGGGACCTGGACGTCGACACCACGACCGCGGTGGACGCGGCCCTTGAGGGCCGGCTTGACGGGGTCAGCCCGCGCCGGGCGGCCGACCTGGCCCGCACCGCGGTCGTGGAGCACGACATCGAGGCCGCTGCCACGCGTGAGAAGACGGCACGGGCCCAGCAGTACGTGTCGTACTGGGACGAGCCCGACGGTGTCGGCACGTTGATCGTGCACGGTCCCGCCGAACAGCTCGTCGGGATCCGGCAGTCCTTGCAGGCGCACGCCAACCGGCTGCGGGCCCGGGGTGATGATCGCGACCGCGGGCAGATCATGGTCAACACGCTGTTCGAGCGCGCCACGGGTATCGAGACCGTGGCAGGCCCTGAGATCGAGCTGTCGGTCCTGATGCCGATCGAGGCCCTCCAGGGGCAACCGGTCGCCGCCGAGCTCGCAGGTCACGGCCCCATCTCGCCGCAGCTGGCCGCCGAGCTCGTCGACGGGGCCCACCAGACCTGGTACCGCCGCCTCTTCACCGAACCCACCGGGTCGCTGGCCGGGCTCGACCGGACACGCCGCTGCTTCACCGGCACCCTGGCGTCCTGGATCCGCACCCGCGACGGCCACCGGTGCCGACAACCGGGATGCGGGTGCCGGATCCGCGAGATCGACCACATCCGGCCCCACCGCGACGGCGGACCCACCACCCAGGACAACGGTCAGGGCCTGTGCCGACTCTCGAACCTCGTCAAAGAGCTCCCCGGGTGG
>JAHEXN010000191.1:0-583 GCA_023252095.1 Actinomycetes bacterium
TCTCGGTGCTCGTGTTCACAGCGGCCTGCAGCGGCGGGAGCCGCCCGTCTGTCGAGGAGATTGCCGACGACATCAAGGATGGCGAAGGCAGCGAGGGCGTCACGGACCAGCAGGCCGACTGCGTCGCCAAGGCCTTCCACGACTCCGACCTGTCCGACGAGACGCTTCAGGCCATCGTCGACGGCGACGAGGACCACGACCTCCCCGAGGAGGACGAGAAGGCCATGGAGTCAGTGTCCGAGGACCTCGCGGAGTGCGTCAGCTGAGACCCTGCGGCTCACCAGGGTGAGGGCGCGTAGTCCTTGAGGAAGACACCGAACAGGTCCTCGCCGGCCTCGCCGCGCACGACGGGGTCGTACACGCGGGCCGCGCCGTCGACCAGGTCCAGGGGTGCCTTGAATCCCTCGTCCGCCAGGCGCACCTTGGTCGTGTAGGGGCGCTCGTCGGTGATCCACCCGGTGTCAACTGCGGTCATGAGGATGCCGTCGCTCTCGAGCATCTCCTCGGCGCTCGTCCGGGTCAGCATGTTGAGCGCCGCCTTGGCCATGTTGGTGTGCGGGTGGCCGGGCCCCTTGTAACGGCG
>JAHEXN010000191.1:593-7005 GCA_023252095.1 Actinomycetes bacterium
GAACTGCCCCTCCATCGCCGAGACGTTGACGACGTACTTCCGGCGGGCCGGCGAGGCCGCCATCGCCGGCCGCAGACGGCTCACCAGGATGAACGGGGCGACGCTGTTGCACAGCTGCACCTCGAGCAGCTCGAGCGCGTCGACCTCCGAGACGGTCTGCACCCAGCTGTTGGTGTCGACGACGTCGGGCAGCAGCCCACCGGCGTCGATGCGATCGACGTCCGCCGAGCCCGCGGTCAGGGCGAGTGAGGTCAGGGCGTCCGCCGTGGCGGTGTCCCCCGCCAGCACCGGATGGGCCGAGACCGAGCCCACGAGCGACGCGGGATGGGCGTCACTCGTGTGGCCAAAGGTCACGAGCTCGACGGGCGAGCCCGCGGGCAACGGTGCCGCCTCGGCATCCGAGATCGCGGAGTAGGCCCCCGGCTGACGCTTGACGGTCTGCGCCGCGTTGTTGATCAGGATGTCCAGCGGACCCGCCGCAGCAACGTCGTCGGCCAGACCGATGACCTGGGCCGGGTCCCGCAGGTCGATGCCCACGACCTTCAGCCGGTGCAGCCAGTCGGCCGAATCGGGCATCTGGGTGAACCGGCGCACGGCGTCGCGCGGGAAGCGCGTCGTAATCGTGAGGTGCGCCCCGTCGCGGAGCAGACGCAGGGCGATGTACATGCCGATCTTGGCGCGGCCACCCGTGAGCAGGGCCCGACGTCCCGTGAGGTCGGTGCGGGCGTCGCGCTTGGCGTGGCTGAAGGCGGCGCACTCTGGGCACAGCTGGTGGTAGAACGCGTCGACCGTCGTGTACTTCGTCTTGCACATGTAGCAGCCGCGCGGCACGAGCAGCTCCCCTGCCGTGGCGCCGCGAGCGTTCGAGACGAGCGGGATGCCCGCAGTCTCGTCGTCGATCCGGCTGGCTGAGCCCGTCGCGGTCAGCTCGATGACCGCACGGTCGGCCGCGTTGACCTCGTCGCGCTTGGCCTTGCGTCGTTCCCGCTTGGCCGCCTTGAAGAACCCGCCCGTCGCCCGGCGCAAGGCGACGTAGGAGGGATCGTCCTCGTCAAGCGCTCCCGCCTGGTCCAGGACTCGGAGGGCCGTCGCGAGGTCGTCGTCGGAGAAGTCGGGCACCGGCGAATTCTACGTGGCCTCAAGCACCGAGCGTGTCGAGGTCGAACGAGAGCGGCCAGGGGCGCTCAAGGGTCACGGCCTCCCCCGCGGTCCACGTGCCCAGCTCGGTGTAGACGTCAGCACCCGGATCGAGCGCGTAGGCCGTCAGGGCCACCGCCGGGTCGGTCTCGATCCGCCAGAAAGCGCCGATGCCGGCGCGGGCGTACTGGGCCGGCTTGGTGATGCGATCAACCGTGAGCGACGACTCCGAAACGACCTCGACGGCCAGCAGCACGTCGGTCGGCGCGAGCCACTTTCCCTCGGGTTCGACGTCTCGGCGGGCCACGAGGACGTCCGGCTGCCGGTAGTTCCGGGTGTCGAGCTGGACACCGAGCTCGGCGCCCGGGAAGTACTCGTCACTCAGATGCTCGTCCAGCACCTTCGTCACGATCGTGGCGACCTTGGCGTGCCGCCACTGCGCAGGCGGGCTCACTTCGAGGCGCCCGTCGACGAGCTCGAGCTTGCCCTCGTAGTCGGGCATCTCCTCGACCGTGTAGAGACGCGCGGCCTCGAAACCCAGCACCGACATGAGGAACCTCCTCCCCCCAGTGTTCCACGCGATTCCGGCACGACACCAGCCTCACCATGGCGTCGGCGGCCGTCGAACGGCCGTCCACAGGCAGGTCAGCCGGTGATGGCGCCGTGGGCCGCCGAGCTCACGAGCTTGCGGTACTTCGCGAGCACGCCCGTCGTGTACTTCGGCGGAAGCGGCTCCCACCCGACCTTGCGCGCCTCGAGCTCGTCGGCGTCGACCGCGACGTCGAGGCGCTTGTTGGCCACGTCGAGCGTGATCTGGTCGCCATCCTTCACGAACGCGATCGGGCCGCCGTCGACGGCCTCGGGAGCGACGTGACCGACGCACAAGCCCGTCGTGCCGCCCGAGAAGCGACCGTCGGTCATCAGCAGCACGTCCTTGCCGAGCCCGGCGCCCTTGATCGCGCCGGTGATGGCGAGCATCTCGCGCATGCCGGGACCGCCCTTGGGGCCCTCGTAGCGGATGACGACGACGTCGCCAGCCACGATCGTGCCGTTCTCGAGGGCGTCCATCGCCTTGCGCTCGCCGTCGAAGACCCGAGCCGTGCCGGTGAAGACGTCGGAGTCGAATCCCGCGCTCTTGACGACGGCACCCTCGGGCGCCAGCGTCCCGTGCAGGATCGTGAGCCCACCGGTCTGGTGGATCGGCCGGTCGATCGCGCGGATCACGTCGCCGTCGATGCGCTGCTCGATGTGGGCCAGGTTCTCGGCCATGGTCTTGCCGGTGACCGTCAAGCAGTCGCCGTGCATCAGACCCGCGTCGAGCAGCGCCTTCAGGATGACGGGGATGCCGCCCACCTTGTCGACGTCGTTCATGACGTAGCGACCGAACGGCTTGAGGTCACCCAGGTGCGGGACCTTGTCGCCGATGCGGCTGAAGTCCTCGAGCGTCAGGTCGACCTCGGCCTCGCGGGCGATCGCGAGCAGGTGCAGGACCGCGTTGGTCGACCCGCCGAGGGCCATGACGACCGTGATGGCGTTCTCGAACGCCTCCTTGGTCAGGATCTGGCGGGCGGTGATGCCGCGGCGGAGCATCTCGACGACGGCCTCACCGGACTTGATCGCGTACTCGTCGCGGCGGCTGTCGATCGCCGGCGGGGCCGACGAGCCGGGCAGGCTCATGCCGAGCGCCTCAGCGGCCGACGCCATGGTGTTCGCCGTGTACATGCCGCCGCAGGCGCCCTCGCCGGGACAGATCGCGCGCTCGATCTTGTCGACCTGCTCGCGCGACATCTTGCCGGCCAGACACGCACCGACGGCCTCGAAGGCGTCGATGATCGTGACGTCCTTGCCGTCGACGTTGCCGGGCATGATCGAGCCCGCGTACACGAAGACGCTCGCGAGGTCGAGGCGTGCGGCGGCCATGAGCATCCCGGGCAGGCTCTTGTCACAGCCAGCCAGCAGCACCGAGCCGTCGAGGCGCTCGGCCATCATGACGGTCTCGACCGAGTCGGCGATGACCTCGCGGCTCACGAGCGAGAAGTGCATGCCCTCATGGCCCATCGAGATGCCGTCGGACACCGAGATGGTGCCGAACTCGAGCGGGTAGCCGCCCCCGGCGTGGACGCCCTCCTTGGCGCGCTTGGCCAAGCGGTCGAGCGAGAGGTTGCACGGCGTGATCTCGTTCCAGCTCGACGCGACGCCGATCTGGGGCTTCGCCCAGTCGTCGTCACCCATGCCGACCGCGCGGAGCATGCCGCGCGAGGCCGTGGCCTCGAGCCCGTCGGTGACGGTGCGGCTGCGGGGCTTGATGTCAGGGGTGATGGGGTTCGCGGGGCGATCGTCGGCCATGGACCCAGATTACGCCGCGGTCGCGCGGCCGAGCAGGCGCCCGCCGAGTTCGCCCCGTACCACCCCCGGAGGGGTCAGGTGCCCTCGTGACCCCGGTCCATGACGTAGGCCCCGAAACCCGGGAGGGTGAAGCGCAGCCGCCCGCGGCCGGCCTCCTCGATGATCCCCTTGTCGATCAGGCGATCCCGGGGCACGCCCAGCTTCTGCGAGGCCACGCCCAGGATCCGGGCGATCTCGCCCCGCGGGACGACCGGCTCGCCGATGCCGGCCATCGCGACGATGAAGCGACGCTCGGCCGGCGACGCCGCCTGCCAGCGAGCCTCGTACATCTCGGTGACCTGGTCGCGGACGCCGAGCAGGCCTTGCTCGACGTGGTCAGCGGTGACCGTGTCGCCCCGAGACGGGTCGGCAGCGTCCCACGCATGGGAGGCGATGAGCTGCAGGAAGTACGGATGTCCGCCCGCCTGCAGCGCCACGAGGTCGAGGGCGGCGGGGTCCCAGCCGACCCCGAGCTCGGCCGCGGGCTCGAGCACCAGCTCGCGTGACGGATCCGGGTCGAGGGGGTGCAACCGGACCCATGCGGTGCGCTCGGCGAAGGTCGCCGCCCTGGTCAGCGCGCCCACGACCGAGGGCAACCCGGCGCCGACGACAGCCAGCGGATTCTCTTCCGGGCGACCGCCCAGGCCCTGGACCGCGTTCAGCAGGACGCTCGTGTCTCTCTCGCGACCTGCGTGCCACTCGTCGACGAACAGGACCAGACCGGCACCGCCGGAGGCTCGGACGTGCGCTGCCGCGTCGTGGAGATGACGTTGCACGGCGGCGACGGATGCTTCGGGCGCCGACTCGTCGCGCGCTTCGGACTCGACCTGCGCCGTGACCTTCAGGCCGGGCAGGCCCAGCTCACCTCCGAGGGTCCGGCGTCCCGCCGACCATGACCCCGGCGATTCCGTGAGCGCCGTCCGCGCCAGTCCCTCCTGCACGGCGGCCTCGAGGTCGGGCAGGTACGGGGTGGCCTTCGCGCACGCGACCCAGGCCGTCACGAAACCTAACGCCTCGGCCTCACGTTGGGCGTGGCGCAGGAGTGAGGTCTTCCCCAAGCCGCGGACCGCGTGGAACACGGTCGGGGCCCCGGCGAACTCACCGTAGGCGACGACAGGCGCCAGAGCCCGACGGATGCGCCGTATCTCGCGCTCGCGTCCCGCGAGGTGGCGCGGCAGGGCGCCAGGCGTGTAGGGCTGGAGGTCCATGGAGGTCGCTGCTCCTGACTGTCTGTTACTGATGCTGATTCAGTAATAGACAGTAACGGCGGCCACTGACACGCGACGGCTGTGGCAGCATCCCTCCCATGACGCGCCTCGCCTGGGCGACGGGGGCCGGATTCGCGGCCGCTGACGCCGACCTGCCGCTCCTGACCGCTGCCGCCGACCGGGCCGGACTGACCAGCGAGGTCGTCGTCTGGGACGACCCCGCTGTCGAGTGGGACGCCTACGACCTCGTCGTCGTGCGATCGTGCTGGGACTACGTCCCGCGCCGCGAGGAGTTCCTGGCCTGGGCCGAGACAGTCCCCCGCCTGGCGAACTCCGCCGCCGTGCTGCGATGGAACACCGACAAGACCTACCTGCGAGAGCTGGAGGCGGCTGCCGTCGCGATCGTGCCGACGGCGTGGTCGATCGACCGCGTGGAGGACCTCCCCCCGGCACGCGAGTGGGTCGTCAAGCCGACGATCTCTGCGGGTTCGGCCGACACGGCCCGGTGGGCCGAGCCCGAGCGCGCGCTCGAGCACGGCCGTTCACTCCTCGCAGCGGGCCGGCCCACCATGACCCAGCCCTACGTCGATGCGGTCGACAGCGAGGGCGAGACCGGGATCCTGCTGTTCGGAGGCCGGTTCTCCCACGCCTTCCGCAAGGGGGCGCTGCTCACGACCGGCGACGACCCGCGCGGACTCCCCGAGCTCAAGGAGGACATCCGTGCCCGCGAGCCCTCGGCCGAGCAGGTGGCGTTCGCCGAGCGCGCGGTCGCCGTTGCGACCGAGATCCTCGATACCGACCTCCTCTACGCCCGCGTCGACGTCGTGACCGACGCCGACGGCACGCTGCGACTCATGGAGCTCGAGCTCACCGAGCCGTCGTTCTTCCTCGAGCACACCGAGGTCGGCGCCGACCGGGTGGTCGAGGCTGCGCTCCGCGCCTTGTGACCCCACGACCTCATCGCTGTGGTCCGTCCGGGTGGCGCTCGATCCAGCGTCGCGCCGCGGCGTAGCCATCGTCGTACAGCGACTGCTGCTGCGCCGGCGTGAGGTCGAAATCGGTCCAGCCGACGCCGCGCGGCTTGGCGAAGATCGTGCGGTCGGCGTCCCGAGGGTCCTCGACGTGACGGATCTGCGTCGAGTCAACCGTCGTGTGGATCAGGCTGCGCAGCATCGAGATCGGGCCCGTGACCGGCACGGCGGGGGCCCGCTCGCTCGCCGGTGAGCTCAGCCGCACTCCGATCGTGGGCCAGCGTGGCGGCTCGCCGTCGTCGCGGTCGAACGCCGCGACCGGAAAGGTCTCCAGCAGCGAGCCGTCGGCGAGGGTCGACTCACCGAACGCCCCGCGCAGCCGCACCGGCTCGAACAGGAACGGGATGCCCGCTGACGCCCGCACCGCGAGTGCCACCTCGAGGTCGTCCGGGTCGAGACCGTACGAGGGCAGGTCCCACGGGATGCGCAGGACCCGCTGCCGCGACAGGTCGCTCGTGGAGACGACGAGCCGGTAGCGCTGCCGCGGATCGGTGGCGTCCGAGTCGAGCACGAGGTCGCCGAACGTCCGCACCCCAAGGTCGCCGAGGACGCCCCGCAGCCAGTCCGTCAGGTAGGCGCCGGGATGCATGCCGAGGTGAAACAGGATGCCCCAGGCATCGGCGGCACGCGGCCACCACTGCAGCCAGCGCA
>JAHEXN010000192.1 GCA_023252095.1 Actinomycetes bacterium
AGAGATGTCTCGGGGCCCTCGCGGCTCGTGGTCGCCTCGAGACGGTGGTCGGGGCGTGCACCTGCTCGACATCGCCGATCCGGGCGGGGAGTGGGAGACGCTTGAATCGCTCGAGTCCATCGGCGAAGCCGCCGCATCGGTGGTCGTGAGTGGCCGGGGCGACACGAACGGGAACTTCGACTCCGTCCGCTTCGAGATGCGGGAGGTCTCGGAGCTTGGCGAGGACGAGTGGATCTACGCCGTCGAGATCGACGGATCCGTCCGGCGGATGACCAACGACCTGTCGGCCACAGCAGTCGAGCAGTGCGCGTGACCTAGGCGCGCATGGGGTAGTCGTGTTGGCGTGCTTGTCGTGCGGTTTGGCGGATGTGTCGGAGGTGTTGGCGGGTGGTGCGCCTCTGGGTGAGGTTGGTGGGGCGTCCGTCGCGGGTGGTGAGGTCGAACTTGCCCTGGCCGAGGGCTTCGATGACGAGCAACCCGCGGTGGACCAGGTTGTGGCAGCTCTGGCAGATGCCGATGAGTCCGTCGAGGTCGGTGCGGCCGCCGTTGGACCACCAGGTGGTGTGGTGGATCTCCAAATGCGTGTGCACGCAGCCGGGTGCTGCGCATTGGCCGTGCTGGCGGGCGATGACGGCTTTGCGTTGGGCGGGGGTGGCCAATCGGATGGTGTCGCCGACGTTGAGGACCTGCGCCTGCTCGATGTCATCGGTGCTGGTGAGGATGGGGGTGATGTCGCCGGTGCAGGCCAGGTAGGAGAGCAGCTGGGGGCCGATGGGTCCGAACCCCGCCAGCTCCGCCGGCTCACCCGTGGGCTGAGCCTTCCCGGGTTCGGCGGTCATGGCCTCGTGGAGCGTCTCGACACCCACGATGACCGACAGCTGCGGTCGGATGCCCTTGCTCGTCGGCAACCCCGACTCAAGAACCGAGCTGAGCAACCGGTCGAGTCCGGCGACGCGGCGTTCGGCCACGGTCCGGTCGTCGTTCGCGACGACGGGGATGGAGAGGGAGTCGAGGACGGCTTTGAGCTTGGCGCCGGTCTCGGTCTTGAGGAAGCCACTGAGGTGCCAGCCCTCCGGCACGGGAGACAGCTGGAGGTCTTCTTTGGCCATGCCGTTGATCCAGTCCTCGTCCAACGCATCCGGGTAGATCGCATCGCGCAACGCGCGGACGACCCGGCGAAGCTGGACCGGTTCGTGGGTCGTGGCGACGGCGAGCAGCCAGGGTTCAGCATCAGCCACGACCTTGGCGCCGATGTGCTTGAGCCCGAAGGTGAACAGCTTCACGTGATCGAGCCGCACCGCCCCTTCGGCGGCGGCTTCACCCAGGGCGGGGAGCTCGCGCATCGTGGTGTCGGCGTTGATCAGACTCCTGGTCTGGCGGGCGTCGATCCGCAGATGCTCCCGCGCCCACGCGGCCACGGTCGAGGCGCCGTCGAGCTCGTACTCCGCCGACCGTTCCAGCTCAGCCAGATGGTGCGCCTTCGCGGCGTCGAGGGCGTCTTGGGCGGTCTGGATCGCGACCAGAGCAGACCGGTGATCGGGAGAGCCGACGGCGTGCGCGGCGGTTCGCAGCGCCTGCACCGTCGGACCCGAAAACATGTTCCGATTCTACTCGAACAAGTGTTCGAGGCCAAGGTTTCGGCCCAACTATTTCTCTGGAATCGCAGTGATTTCGGACCGCTCGGCCTGCCAGATCCGCCGGGCCGCAGCATCCCGCTTCCGGTCCATGCCGCTTGTCCGTCACCACCGCCGAACGTGACCTGACCAGCCCTTCGAGGCTCACGCCCCAGAGGGCGTTCACACCTCAGGGAACGGGAGAGTGATCGAGGCTCACGCCCCAGAGGGCGTTCACACCTCAGGGAGCGGGAACGCGGTGACCGAAAGCCGTCAACTGGCCGGGTCTCGATACGGGTTCGGGCGCGACCGCCCTCACCCACTCGACCAGCAGGCCGGGTGACGGCCCGTTCTTCAGAACTGGATCTCGCCGATCAGCGGCGAGAACGCTGACCGGCGGGCTCGCGGCGCGTCGATCGAGCGCTCGACCGCGGCGACCTCAGGTGCTGCGATGACCCGACGCGCGCCTCCGACGACCCGCACGACCAGCATCGGCGTCGCGACCAGCACCGCGACGACGAGCAGGATCCACGCGGCCCGACCCAGCAGGCCGTCTGCCGCGTCGGCCACGGCAGCCACGACGGAGCCACCGCCGACGTAGACCCCGGCCCAGGTGCAGGATCCCGCGAAGGAAGCGAGCACGAACGAGCGGTACGGCATTCCCGCGGTTCCTGCGGCGGCTGGGGTGATCGTTCGCAGAACAGGCAGGAGCCGGGTGCCGAACACGGCGACGGCACCACGACGACGCAGGAGCTCGGTGGCGCGGTCGAAGTGCTCCACGCCGATCCGGCGGACTGGCCGCGTGGCCCGCAGCCGTTCGCCGTAGCGGCGACCGAGGAGGTAGCCGACGTGGTCACCGGCGCAGGCGCCCACGGCGACGAGGACGCCCAGCACGAGCATGAGCTGCCAGCTCGGGAGCGTCGCCGCCAGGACCACGATCGCGGTCTCTCCCGGCAGGAACATGCCGACGCCGAGGCCGGACTCCGCGAAGGCGATGCCCAGGCCCGCGACGAGGGACCACAGGACGTGCATGGGAACAGCGTCCGCCGGGCGCGCATCGTGCCGTGGACGTCGGGGTGACCTGCGGGTGAACGTTGCCCGCACGGGTCGGGCGACGGCTCAGGGAGCGAGTCGGTCACGCTCCCAGCCGCCGTCCGTCGCGCGGAACCGAATCCGGTCATGAAGCCGATTGGGGCGCCCCTGCCAGAACTCGAAGGACTCCGGCGCGAGCCGGAGCCCGCCCCAGCTGTCCGGTCGCGTGCCGGCCTCGGGCGAGGCGGCCGCCTCCTCCCACCGGCGCTCGAGCTCGGCGCGGTCGGCCACGACCTGCGACTGGGGTGATGCCTGGGCACTGATCCGTCCGCCCGGCGGGCGGGAGGTGAAGTAGGCGTCGGACTCCTCGGGGCTGATCCGCGCGACGGGACCCTCGATCCGGACCTGGCGTGACAGGTCGTGCCAGAGGAGCACCGCCGCCGCGCGGGGGTTCTCGGTCAGCTCGACGCCCTTCCGGGACTCGTAGTTCGTGTGGAACACCGCCCCCTCGGCGTCGAGCGACTTGAGCAGCACGATCCGCACCGACGGCGTCCCGTCGGGCGTCGCCGTGGCCAGCGCCATCGCGTTGGGCTCCGTGATGCCGGCGGCGACGGCGTCGGCCAGCCATCGCTCGAACAGCACGAAGGGGTTGTCGCCCGCGGCAGACTCGTCGAGCCCGGTGGTGCCGTACTCACGTCGCATGGCGGAAAGATCGGGGGTGACCATGCCCACACCGTAACGAGGGTGGCACGATGAGGCTCATGACTGAGGTACACCACGGGCTCGAAGGCGTCATCGCGTTCGAGAGCGAGATCGCCGAGCCCGACAAGGAAGGGTCGGCCCTGCGGTACCGCGGCGTCGACATCGACGACCTCGTCGGCCGCGTGCCGTTCGAGAAGATCTGGGGCCTTCTCGTCGACGGCACCTACGAGCCGGGCCTGCCGCCGGCCGAGCCGTTCCCCATTCCCGTGCACTCCGGCGACATCCGCGCCGACGTCCAGAGCGCGATCGCCCTCACGGCGCCCGCCTGGGGCATGAAGCAGCTCTACGACATCGACGACGTGCAGGCCCGCGAGGACCTCGCCCGTACCGCGGTCATGGTGCTCTCCTACGTCGCCCAGGCTGCTCGTGGCGTCGGCCAGCCGTTCGTGCCGCAGAGCGAGATCGACCAGTGCTCGACCGTGACCGAGCGCTTCCTGAAGCGCTGGCGCGGTGAGGTCAACCCTGACCACGTCAAGGCGATCGACGCCTACTGGGTCTCGGCCGCCGAGCACGGCATGAACGCCTCCACCTTCACCGCCCGCGTCATCGCCTCGACCGGCGCCGACGCGGCCGCTGCTCTCTCCGGTGCCGTCGGCGCGATGTCCGGCCCGCTCCACGGTGGCGCACCTGCCCGGGTGCTCACGATGATCGAGGAGGTCGAGAAGCTCGGCGACGCCGAGGCGTACGTCAAGAAGCTGCTCGACTCCGGTGAGCGCCTGATGGGCTTCGGACACCGTGTGTACCGCGCCCAGGACCCCCGCGCGCGCACCCTGCGTCGCACGGCCCAGGAGCTCAAGGCGCCCCGCGCCGAGGTCGCCGAGGCGCTCGAGCAGGCCGCACTCAAGGAGCTGCGCGAGCGTCGCCCCGACCGGGTACTCGAGACGAATGTCGAGTTCTGGGCCGCGATCATGCTCGACTACGCCGAGATCCCCCCGCACATGTTCACCGCGATGTTCACGTCCGCCCGCACCGCTGGCTGGAGCGCGCACATCCTCGAGCAGAAGCGCACGGGTCGCCTGATCCGCCCGTCGGCGATCTACACCGGCCCGCCCTCCCGGCGTGCCGACGAGATCGAGGGCTGGAACCCCGACTGGGCCGACGCCTGAGCCACGACGATCTGCCTCCGGTCCTTCGGCCCGCCGACGCGACGGAGACCAAGCGGGAGCTGCTCCATCTTCAGCTCCGTCTGGCCGCGCAGTGGACGCTGTGGGCCGTCACGACCGGGGTCCTCGTCCTGTGGTGGGCCATCACCGTCGACACGGCGGACCACGTCTCAGGTGCCGTCGACTCCGGTGCCGTGCACGACGCCGTCATCACCGAGGTCGACGAGGACCCGGACGGGACGGTCTGGAAGACGGTCGTGACGGTTGACGGCGAGGAGTTCCTGCTCGACGACTGGCCGGCGTTGTGGAGCTGGTCCGACGTGTTCTCCGACGAGGGGCCGACGGCCACCGAGGTCGGTGACAAGCTCCGTGTCGCCCTCGATCGCGATCCGGACCCCGAGTACAACTGGGCGTACGACGTCTCGCGCTACAAGCCCTTCTCCTGGAGCGCTGCGCTTCTCGGGCTGGCCTTCCTCCTCGGCCTGCTGACCACCGTCCGCGGGCTGGTCGTCCGAAGCGTCATGCTGCGCGAGGGCGCCCGGTGGCAGTGGTGGCGGACGCGTCGCCCCTTCACCGTCAGGATCACCGAGGTGCGGGAGCAACGCCAGGACCCGCGGTTCCTCTGGTGGTACTGGCTCCTGGAGATCGTCGCCGACCGCAAGCACGTCGTGCACCACCTCGTGGTCGAGAGGGACGGCCGCTACCGGTTCTGGGAGGTCAAGACGGCCCACGAGGTCACGATCGAGCCAGGGACCGAGATCCAGGTCGTCGGCCGGTGGCGCCACCGCGGCTGGCTGCTCGGGCTCACCGAACCACCGCTGTACCCCGTTGAGCGCCTGGACTGACCGGCGTCGAAGAGCCGCTTCACCAGGCGCCGCCTAGCGTGGAGGTCATGACTGTTCGCGATGTTCCCCTGTCCGACTCCGTCTCGATCCCGCAGCTCGGCTTCGGCGTGTTCCAGGTCGACCCCGCCACGACCCAGGAGGTCGTCGAGCACGCGCTCGAGGCGGGCTACCGGCACATCGACACCGCCAAGGTGTACGGCAACGAGGAAGGCGTCGGCAAGGCGCTCGCCGCCTCAGGGGTCGACCGCGACGACGTCTTCGTCACGACCAAGCTGTGGAACGCCGACCAGGGCCGTGACGCGACCCTCGCGGCCTTCGACGCGAGCCTGGAGCGCCTCGGACTCGACGTGCTGGACCTCTACCTGATCCACTGGCCCATGCCCGAGAACGGCACGTTCGTGGAGACGTGGAGCGCGCTCGAGGAGCTCCGCGCCAGCGGTCGCGTCCGGGCCATCGGCGTCTCGAACTTCCGCGCCGAGGACCTCGCGGCCCTGGAGAGCGCCGGACTCTCGACTCCCGCGATCAACCAGGTCGAGACGCACCCGCTCCTCGCTCAGGTCTCGCTCCGCGAGTACCACCAGGCGCACGGCATCCTGACCGAGGCCTGGAGCCCGTTGGCGCAGGGCGAGGTCCTGGACCTGCCCGAGATCACGGGCATCGCGGCAGCGCACGACGCGACACCGGCCCAGGTCGTCATCGCGTGGCACCTGGCGATCGGCAACGTCGTCATCCCGAAGTCCGTGACCCCGGACCGGATCGTCTCGAACCTCGCCGCCGCCGAGCTCACGCTGAGCGACGACGAGGTCACGACGATCAGCGGGCTCGATCGCGGGCACCGGATCGGGCCGGACCCGAGCACGTTCCACGCCGCCTGACGTCCGGGCCCGTCGCCGGGCTCTGCCGCCCTGACGGACTGGGCTCACCTTCCCTATGCTGAGCCGGTGAAGTCCTGGGTGGTGAAGACGGTCACGGCCCTCGTCCTGGTCGTCGCCGTGGTGGCGGTGGGACTCGGGCTCAGCACGCCGGACGGCACGGTCCGTGACGCCCCCGGCCCGGACAGCACTTCCTCCGCGACCTCCGAGGTCACGGAGGAGCCGTCTCCTGAGCCCACGGCCGCGGCACCCCCGGTCGACCCGGCGGCACTGTCCCCCGTCACCGGCACGTGGCCCGGCCGGCCGGACGGCACTCCGGAGGTCTCGCCCGGTGTCGTCGACTGGTGCCCGGCGGTGCAGGTCCAGGTCAGCCCCGCCGCACGTGCGGCTGTCGGTGAGGAGGCCGCGCGTGCGGCGGCGTGCCGTGCCGTGGCCTTCACGTTCGACGTCCGCTACTCGCGCCTCTCCCTGCCGCGCGAGTCGTTCGCGGCGACGGACTTCGCCGGCGTGGAGGCGCTCCTGACCGATCGGGCCCGCGCCTCGACGTACCCGCCGCGGGTGTCTGCGGTCGTCGCTGCTCCACGCAGCACCCAGGCGCGCGAGGGCACCGGTGTCGTCCTGCTCGACGGTCCGACGCCCGGAGGCGGCCGACAGTACTTCGGTCCCCGCTGGTCGGAGGCGGGCTACGCCGACCGTCCCGTCTGGGACCGAAGTACTGTCGGCCGCCTCCGGGCGTCGGACCGTCG
>JAHEXN010000193.1:0-2409 GCA_023252095.1 Actinomycetes bacterium
GTCCGGCGCCGTTACCTCCTCAACTTGCTGACCCGCAAGGACGTCCAGGTGCGATACCGCGGCTCGGTCCTGGGCTGGGCCTGGTCGTTCGTCAAGCCGGCGGCCCTCTTCACGGTCTACTTCATGGCGCTGGGCGTCTTCCTGCGGCTGAACGACACGATCGAGCACTACCCGATCTACCTGTTCTCCGGCCTCATCCTGGTCAACTTCTTCAGCGAGTCCTTCACCAACTCGACCCGGTCGCTCGTCGAGAACGGCGCGCTGATCAAGAAGATCTACCTGCCGCGCGAGCTCTTCCCCGTGGCCACGATCTACGTCGCGGTGGTCAACCTCCTGCCGCAGCTCGTGATCCTGCTGCTCGTGTGCATCGGCGTCGGTTGGACCCCGAGCCCGCTGGAGCTGCTCGGCGTCGTGCTGGCGATCCTCATCGTGATGCTGTTCGCGCTGGGCCTCGGCATGCTGTTCGGCGCGGCGAACGTCTCCTACCGCGACTCCCAGAACTTCGTGGAGCTCATCGTCATGGTCGCGCCGTGGGCCTCCCCCGTGCTGTACCAGTGGAGCATGGTCAAGGACGTCATCCCCGACTGGTTGTTCACGCTCTACCAGCTCAACCCCCTGACCGCCGCGGTCAACCTGATGCACCAGGGCTTCTGGCTGCCCACGGCCGACTCCGGCACGATCGCCCCCGACACCTGGATGTACGCCGGCATCGCGCTGCTCGTGTCGGTCGGCGTGCTCGCGGCCGGACAGTTCGTCTTCCACCGACTGGAGGGTCGTTTTGCCCAGGACCTCTGAGGCCTCCGCCGTGACGGCCAGCACGGCCGTCGCCGTCAGCGACGTTCGCAAGACCTTCCTGCTGCGCCACACGCACTCCCTCAAGGAGTCGTTCGTCGCGATGGTGCGGGGCAAGAAGATCTCCTCGACGTTCAACGCCCTCAACGGCGTCGACTTCCGGATCGAGGCCGGCGAGTCCGTCGCCCTGCTCGGGTTCAACGGATCGGGCAAGTCGACGCTCCTCAAGCTGATCTCGGGCGTGCTGCGTCCCGACGCCGGCACGATCCGCACCCGGGGACGCATCGCGGGGCTCATCGAGGTCGGCGCTGGCTTCCACCCCGATCTGTCGGGGCGCGAGAACATCTACCTGAACGCCGCGATCCTGGGCATGACGAAGGCCGAGATCGACGCGCGGTTCGACGACATCGTCGCGTTCAGCGAGATCGAGCAGTTCATCGACTCCGAGGTCAAGCACTACTCCTCGGGCATGTTCCTGCGGCTGGCGTTCTCGGTCGCGATCCACACCGAGGTCGACATCCTGCTGATCGACGAGATCCTGTCGGTCGGCGACGAGCCGTTCCAGCGCAAGTGCCTGGCCCGCATCCGCGAGCTGCACGACGCGGGCAAGACGCTCGTCGTCGTGAGCCACGACCTCAACATGGTCGCCGACCTGTGCGACCGTGGCATCCTCCTGCGCGACGGCAAGGTCCTGTTCGACGGCGAGTCCCACGAGGCCGTCGAGCGGATGCGCGCGCTCTAGCCCTGGCCCGCCAGACGGAAGTCGGCGAAGTCGAAGCCGGGCGAGACCAGGCAGCTCACGAGCGCGTCGTGCTCGGCGGGCACCGTGCGCTGCCACACCCCCGCCGGCACGAGCACCTGCGACTCGGAATCGACCGCGCACGTGTGCCGCTCGACGTCGTCGCCGGGCTGCTCCCCCGCGCCGGCCAGCTCGAGCAGCACGGCGCCGGACTGGGCGATCCAGAGCTCGTCGGACGCCACGACGTGCCAGGCCGACGACTCCCCGGCCGGCAGGAAGAAGTGGATGAGCGTCGCGGTGGCGCGGACTCGACCGTCCGGCAGCGTGACCTCGACGGGCGAGCGCCACGTCTCACGGAACCAGCCGCCCTCGGGATGCTGCTCCAGGCCGAGCCGTTCGATCTCGGTCACGAGAGTGCCGCCTCGATCGCGGGGCGACGGTCGCGGAACGCCGCGAGGCGGTCGCGCGTGCGCTGCGGCTCCCCCCGCGTCTGCAGGTGGAGCATGCCGGGGTCCCCGCGCTCGATGCCGGCGGCGATCCGCTCGGTCGCGGTCGTCATGCGACGCTCCACGGCGTCGAGCAGCGTCATCGGGCCCCACTCGGCGTAGGCGTCGACCACGAGGTCGAGGCGACGTGCCGTCTCGGCGGCCCCGATGTCGCGGTACAGCGGGATCGCGGTCCAGCACAGGAACGCGAGGTCGTCGACGGGCTCCCCCGGACCGGCGAGGTCCCAGTCGATCATCGCGACGAAGTGCCCGCTCTGGATGATCCAGTTGTAGGCACCGGGATCGTTGTGGCAGACGATCTGGCCTGGCTCCAGCTCGACGGGCTCGGTGCCGGTCTGCCGCCAGACGCGCGGGCCGTCGGGCCGGTAGGAG
>JAHEXN010000193.1:2419-6948 GCA_023252095.1 Actinomycetes bacterium
TCGCGCAGCCAGCCGACCGCCTCCACCAGGACCGTGTCGAGCACGACCTCGTCGTCGACCGGCACACCACGACCCTCGACGTACGAGACGATCTCGCGGCCGTCGTCGTCGATGCCGCCGACGTGCGGGATGCCGCCGAGGCCCTCGCCCGCGAGCCACTGCAGCAGCTCGTGCACGGCCGGGGTCCATGGGCCCGTGGGTCGGCGCACCGTGGGGCCGACCTTCCAGACCCCTCCGGACCCACCCGGCAGGTGCTCCGGAACAGGGTCGACCGGCGTGGGTTCTCCGGACGGGGTGACGTCGCGTGGCACCCTGTCATCGTGTCACACAGCCACGGCCACGGACCCGTCGACAGCGGGCCTCCCCGCCCTCAGCTCGCCCGCACCCTCGGCGGCGTGGTGGCCGCGATCGCGGTCGCCACCGGCATCGCGATGGCGATCCTCTGGCCGTCGTCGGACGACGTGCCCCGCGACATCGATCCGTTCGGCGGCGAGGGCGTCACGACCGTCGAGGCCACGGTCACGTCGCTCGAGCCCTTCGACTGCGACGCGACCGGCGAGGTCGACATCGACAGCATGCCGACCGTCGCCGGCAGCTGCGCCAACGTCACCGCCGAGGTCGAGAGCGGCGACGCGGCCGGCGACACCGCCGAGTTCCAGCTCAACTCGACCAACTTCGTGGCCGGCACCGTCGCCCAGGGCGACCGCGTGCGGCTCGTGCAGTACGAGATCGAGGGCGGGACGTTCGGCTACGAGTTCCGCGACTTCGTCCGAGGCTTCCCCCTGGCCGCGCTCGCGATCGTGTTCGCCGTGCTGGTCGCGCTGATCGGACGCTGGCGCGGGCTGTTCGCGCTCGTCGGCATCGGGGTCACGCTCGTGGCGCTCATGACGTTCGTCCTGCCCGGCATCCTCAGCGGCCAGTCGCCACTCCTGATCGCGGTGGTGGGCTCGACCGGCATCATGATCGCGGTCCTCTACCTCGCCCACGGGATATCCATCCGCACGACCTCAGCGCTGTTCGGCACGCTGTTCGGCATCGCCTTCACGGCGGCCGCGGGCCTGATCGGCACCGACTGGTCGCACCTCACGGGTCTGACGTCCGAGGACGACGCCCTCCTGCTGGCGACCGCGCCCCAGCTCCAGATGCAGGGCATCGTTGCGGCGAGCATGGTCATCGCGGGTCTCGGCGTGCTCAACGACGTCACGGTCACCCAGGCCAGCGCCGTCTGGGAGCTCCGCGCGCTGCAGCCCTTCGCGTCGGCGTGGGACCTGTTCCGCTCGGCGATGCGCATCGGCCGCGACCACATCGCCTCCAGCGTCTACACGCTCGTGTTCGCCTACGCCGGCTCGGCCATGACGGTCATGCTGCTGATCACGGCGTACCAGCGCGGGCTGGTCGACGTGCTCACGAGCGGAGAGATCGCGCAGGAGGTGGTGCGCACGCTGGTCGGCGCAATCGGGCTGGTGCTCGCGGTGCCGGTCACGACGGCGTTCGCGGTCTGGCTCGCTCCCCCCGCGGAGCAGGAGCCGGAGGAGACCGGAAGGCGGGTGCGTCGCCCGGAGAGCGCGTAGGCTTCGGACATGTCCTGGTTGGAGCCCGTCCTCGTGATCGGGGGCATCCTCGTCGCCGGCTTCGTCGCGGTCTGGCTCTTCCAGCGCTCGCTCGACCAACCCGGAGGTCGCGCCGGGCTCGGCACCGGCGGCAACGGCCTGGGGCTCGTCGAGAACATGTTCAGCCCTGGTCGCGGCGATGCGCGTGAGGAGCTCGACCGGCAGAAGAAGGCCGGAGCGGTGCTCCCGTCGGCCGACGACGAGCCGCCGCGCACCGACGCGGTGTTCGACGACGAGGGTCAGCTCCGCAGCGTCACACTGCGTCGGGTCCAGCGTCCCACCGGGGACTGATCTCCAGGGCGGCCCGCCGCCGAATGTGAACATCCGGTGTCCGTCACCTTAGGATCGGGCCTCGTGTCTGCGATCGATCGACGGCGGCCCGGCCGCCACCGTCGCGGGCGTCACGCCCTGCGCCGGTCCGTCGGACGGCGCGACATCCAGGGGCTGCGCGCCCTGGCCGTCCTGGCGGTCGTAGCGCACCACCTGACCGACTGGCCGCGGGGTGGTTTCATCGGCGTCGACGTGTTCTTCGTCGTCTCCGGATTCCTGATCACGGGCCTCCTGGTGCGCGAACGCACGCGCACCGGCCGGATCAGCTTCGCCCAGTTCTACCGGCGTCGCGTCAGGCGCCTGATGCCCACCGCGCTGCTCGTCGTCGTGGCCACGGTGCTGGCCTCGGTGACCGTGCTCAGCAGGTCACGCGCCGAGGGGGTCGCCGTCGATGGCCTGTGGTCGGCGGCCTTCGCCGCGAACTGGCGCTTCGCCGCAGTAGGGACCGACTACTTCAACAGCGACGCCACCTCGCCGCTGCAGCACTACTGGTCGCTGGCGGTGGAGGAGCAGTTCTACGTCGTGTGGCCGGTCGTCATCGTCGTCGCGACGGCACTGGCCGCGCGACGGGCGCGGGCCGGGGGTCGTCTCGTGCTTCCCGTGGTCATCGGGGTGCTCACGGTGGTGTCGTTCCTCTACTCCCTCTGGCACACCCAGGCGTCGCCCACGTACGCCTACTTCTCGACGCTCGACCGCGCCTGGGAGTTCGGGATCGGGGCGCTGATCGCCGTCACGCTCCGACCCGCCGAGGGGCGTTCGCGCCGAGGATCGGGGCTGCTCGGGTGGTCCGGGCTGGCGCTCATCGTCGCGTCCCTGTTCATGATCGACCCGGCCAGCGCGTTCCCCGCACCCTGGGCCCTGCTGCCCGTCGTCGGGACCGCACTGGTGCTCGCCGGAGGCGTCTCGTCGGACCAGCGCCACCTCGTGCCCCTGGTCAACCCGGTGGCGACCTACGTCGGCAACATCTCCTACTCGCTGTACCTGTGGCACTTCCCCGTGACGATCCTGCTGCTCGTGCTCATGCCCGAGGGCGGAGCGAAGTACGTCGTCGTCGCGGCGGTGCTCATGACGATCCTGTCGGTGTGGTCGTACCACGCCGTCGAGAACCCGATCCGGCACTCGACCTGGCTCGAGCCGCAGGGCCGCGGCCGGCCGATCGACCCGGTGGTGCGTCGCGGCTGGGCCCTCGCGGCGGTGTTCGCGGTCATCGGGCTCGCCGTCGTGCACGCCGTCGACGGCGACGACGCCCCCGAGCTTCCGGCCTATGCGCTGGTCAGCGACTCCGACCGGTCGATCGCCGACCAGCAGTCCGACCAGCTGACCGCCGCCCTGACCCAGGTCTCCTTCCCGGCGAGGCTCGACGACACGGACCCGACGTTCGCCGGCTGGGCCGAGCGCATGGAGCAGGAGTACTGCACCGACGTGTCGGCCCGGAACGTGCAGGACTGCACCTGGGGCGACGGTGACCGCCTGGCGGTCGTCTACGGGGACTCGTTCGCGATGGCCTGGCTTCCGGCGGTCGAACCGGCGCTCACCGCGCTGGGCTACCGCGTGCAGCAGCTCACGATGCAGCAGTGCCCGGCGTGGGACGCGTCCGTCACGAAGGAGGATGGAAGCCCCTACCCCGAGTGCGACACGTTCCACCGGTGGGCGCTGGACGAGATCGAGGACCTCCAGCCCGACCTGGTGCTGACCAGCAGTGCGTACTGGACCGTGGGCCGCATCGTCCCCGCCGCTGGTGTCGACGGCGCCACCCAGGTCACGACGTCCTTCCAGAACACCGCCGACCGCATCCGTGCCGCGGGGTCGACGGTCGTGAACCTCGGCTCGCCTCCCGGCAGCCAGGCCGTGGCGACCTGCTACTCGCGCTTCGGCTCCGCCCAGGACTGCGTCCGGCCGATCCAGGGATCGTGGCAGGCCGTGAAGGTCGCCGAGGCGAGCGTCTCTGGGGTGGTCCAGCTCGACACGTCGGCCTGGTTCTGCCGCGACGACCGGTGCCCCGGGTTCTTCGGCGCCACCCCCGTGTACACCGACGGGTCGCACCTCGACTTCGGCTTCGCCCACGAGCTCTCGCCGCTGGTGGGCCTGACGCTGCTGGGCGAGGGCCTGCTCGAGGCGGACTGACTCAGGTCCACGACAGGCCGGCCGCCTCGAGCGCCTCGCCCAGCAGGCGAACGGCCCTGGGCCCCACCCCGTGCAACGCGGCGATGTCGGCAGGCGTGCGCGTCGACAGCTCGGCCAGCGTCGCGATGCCGGCACCGTGCAGCGCGGATGTCGCCGGTCGTCCGATCGACCGCGGGAGGTCGCCGTCGGCCGAGGCGGCGGCTGCCGACACCTGGGTCAGCCGCGCGGGTGCGCAGTGCGCCCAGGCGCGGCCGATCACGGCGTTGGCCTGCATCCCGTTCATCACGGCGAGGGGAATCACGACTCCGGAGGTCGAGGAGCCGCGCCGCCGGAGGGTCGAACCCGGGATGTCCACGAGCACCGTCTCCGCGTCCTCGGGCGAAAGGCTCGGCTCGACGGCCGCCTGGCTCGCATCGATCACGAGGAACTCTCGCCCGTCCACCGTCAGACCGACATCGAGTCCGG
>JAHEXN010000194.1 GCA_023252095.1 Actinomycetes bacterium
GACGCGGCCCGTTGCTCAGACAGCACCTGGTTCGAGGCGTCGTCGCCCACGTCGTCGGTGTGTCCGACGATGTCGATGGTGCCGCCGTCGTAGCTCTCGATGGTCGCGACGGCCGCATCGATCGCCTGGGTCGCGGCAGGGCTCAGTTCCGCCGAGCCGGTGGCGAACAGCACGTCGCCGGCCAGTCGTATCTCGACCTGCTCGGTCGACTCGATGACCTCCACGGAGCCCTCGAGCTGCCGCGTGTAGCCCTCCAGCGGCAGGACGGGCGCCTCGCTGATCGCGTCGACCTGCGAGGCGATGTCCGCGGGCGCGTCGTCGTCGGAGTCCTCCTCCTGGCCGTCCATCACGGGTGGTGGTGCGTCACCCTCCACCACGGGGAGCGCGTCGACGTAGGCGCTCGGCAGCAGCAGGCCGATCTCCTCGACGTCGCCCGGTGGAGCGGCGTAGACGCGCTGCACGCGGAACCCGGAGTCGGGGATGTAGGACCCGGTCGTGCCGGTCACGGGTCCGACGGGCTGCCCGTCGCGGTCCGTGGCGGGCAGGTGGATCTGGGCCGCCGAGGAGTCGACGAGCCGCAGCGCCGACGCTTCCTCCAGCGCGACGCTCGACCCGGTCAAGGTGGCATCGCCCTCGAACCGGTTGCCGGGGACGCCGAAGTCGGCGCCCTCGGCGACCCTGGTCGCCAGGAGGTCGACGGTGAGCACGAGGTAGTCGTCGACGGCGACGAGGGGGTGAACCCGCGCCTCGACCTGGCCACCCTGGGTGACCACCTCGACGGTCTCGACCACGTCGTCGGGGCTGGGCGAGTCCTCCGAGCTCTTCGAGCTCTCGTCGTCCGCCGAGCCCGTGCAGCCCGCCATCATCGCCAGGGCCGACAGGACGGCGACCGAGTGCCGTGCCGTCCGTCGTGGGTGTCGATTCATGAGTGCCTCAGTCCTTCGAGCCAGGTCGCGACATCATGCGTCAAGGATCCGGTCGCTTCAAGCGGGACCAGGTGCCCGGCGTCGGGAAACGGGACCACGTCGACGTCCGCGCCGAGGCGCTCGGCGAGCTCGGCGGCCTGCTGGAACGGGATCCAGGGGTCGCGCTCTCCCCAGCCGACCCGCACGGGGCACCTGGTCCGGTCGAGGTGGTCGACGATCGGTCGCGTGTGGGCAGGACGGAGCTCGGCGATCTGCCGGTAGAAGGCGCGTTGGCCCTCCGGTGAGCTCCATGGACGAGACAGCTCCTCGATCCAGTCTGCACCGATGTCGACTCGAGTGGCTCCGGTGACGTACTCCCGCACGAGGGCCGCGTGAAGGTTCTGGGGCAGCGCCTCGAACACCTCCCGGTGCTGGGCGACGAGTCGGAAGAACGGCGACCCCCACGGATCAAGGGTGACGACGTCGAGCAGGTAGAGCGACGACAGCTCCACGGACTCCAGGAGGTGGGCGCCCAAGGCGACCGCTCCGCCGATGTCGTGCGCGATGACGTCGGGAGCGCGCAGCTCCCAGTGCTGCAGCAGCGCAGCCAGGCGTCGGCGCTGTGCCTCCAGGTCGAGGGGCGGGGTCTGGTCGCTGATGGAGGCGCCGTACCCCGGCATGTCCCACAGGAAGACCCGTCGCTCGCGGGCCAGGTGCTCGGCCATGGGCGCCCACACCGCCGCCGACCACGGAGTGCCATGGCACAGCACGACGTCGCCGACCGGCCTGCGGTCGGTCGGCTCCAGGACGTAGGTGGCGACGTCCGCCCCGTCGACGTCGACGTGCCGAGGCGGCGGAAGGGGGTTCAGGTCGGGCATGCCCGTCACGATAAAACCTCAGGGCCACCTGAGGTCAAGATGGCATGATGTCGGGATGAAGGTCGGAGAAGCCGCTGCGAGGATCGGCGTTGCTGTCCACGTGCTCCACCACTGGGAGGACGAGCGGGTCGTCGTCCCCGACCGCACGCCCGGCGGACACCGCGACTACACCGACGAGCATCTTCGCCGGCTCCAGATCGTTCGGGCGTGCCAGCGCGTCGGTCTCAGCCTGGCGGAGATCCGGCTGATCCTGCATCGCGACGAGGCCGGTCGCGCCGAGGTGATCGCGCGGCACGTGCAGCACATCCGCCGGCAGAGGAAAGAGCTCGACGCCGCCGAGACGTTCCTGACGCACGTCCTGACGTGCCAGCACGATCTCATGAGCCGTTGCGAGAGCTGCTCGACCTACGCCGCATGATGCACCCTCGCGTGCACGCGGGTCGGCGCTCGCCCGACCGAGCGGCCTAGTAACGAGCCGAGAAGGCACCACCGTGAGAGGGCACCTGGCGGGCGAACTCGGCAATCATCAGCAGCGTGGCGCGAGCGTTGACGGCCATGTGGGCGTCGAAGCTCTCAGCGTTGGTGTCCAGGACTCCCGACTCGACGTCGTGCGCGTGGCTGAGGACCAGTGCTTCGATCGGGCCGCGGTCGCGTCGCACGGTGCCCACGAGTTCTCGCGGTCCGGACGGCGATGAGAGGTCGCACGGATAGTCGGCGCCGTCGACGTCACTCGTCGCGACGTCCCATCCTTCGTCGTTCAGACGGGCCGCGATGCCTGCGGCGATGCCGCCGGGTCGTCCCGCACCGGTGACGAGGGCGACTGCCATGTCGCCACCCTAGCTTCGTGGACGGCCCAGACCTGGACCGCCAGCGGCAAGGTACGCCGTTCCGAACTGATCGCGCTCGAGGTGCGACCCGCTGTCAGAAGGGAGTCGTCGTGACCATCGAGCACCGGGTCGTCGTCATTCGGTGCCGGCGTCAGCGGTGTGGGCGCTGCGATCCAGCGGGGCCTCTCCAGATCCTGCCAACGTCTCCTCGCTGGCGCTCGGAGCCGATGACGGGATCCCTCGGCGACTCGCTTCGCTCGTGAGGGGTGGGGCCCACTCGATTCCCGTCAGCGTCTCCTCGCTGGCGCTCGGAGCCGATGACGGGAATCGAACCCGCATATCTTGCTTGGGAAGCAAGCGCTCTACCACTGAGCTACATCGGCGAATGTGGGACTGAGTCTAGCCACCTCGCAGGCTAGCCTGTGCACGTGCTTCTCTCCGACCGCGACATCCTCGCCGAGATCGACGCCGAGCGGGTCCGGCTCGACCCCCTCGACCGCGACATGATCCAGCCGTCGAGCATCGACGTCCGGCTCGACCGTTTCTTCCGGGTCTTCGACAACCACAAGTACCCGCACATCGATCCGGCCGCCGACCAGACCGACCTGACCCGCGCGGTCGAGGTCGCCTCCGACGAGACCTTCGTGCTCCACCCAGGCGAGTTCGTCCTGGGCTCGACGTACGAGCTCGTCACGCTGCCTGACGACGTCGCCGCCCGCCTGGAGGGCAAGAGCTCGCTCGGCCGCCTCGGCCTGCTGACGCACTCCACGGCCGGATTCATCGACCCCGGGTTCAGCGGTCACGTCACGCTCGAGCTCGCCAACGTCGCGACGCTGCCGATCGTGCTCTACCCCGGCATGAAGATCGGCCAGCTCTGCTTCTTCCGCCTCACCTCGCCGGCCGACAACCCGTACGGCTCCGAGAAGTACGGCTCGCGCTACCAGGGCCAGCGCGGCCCCACGGCCAGCAGAAGCCACGCGAACTTCCACCGCACGGAGATCTGAGTCGTGGCCCAGCGTCTCCCGCTGAGCACGTCGCCCGAGGTCGCCGAGGCGCTCGCCGCCGGGCGTCCGGTCGTCGCGCTCGAGTCGACGATCATCTCCCACGGCCTGCCGCGCCCCGACAACCTCGTCGCGGCCAAGGAGTTCGAGGCGATCGTGCGCGACGCGGGTGCCGTGCCCGCCACGATCGCGGTGCTCGACGGCGAGCTCAAGGCGGGCCTGACCGGCGCCGAGCTCGAGCGCATCGCCAACGAGGACATCCCCAAGCTCAGCGTCCGCGACCTTCCGGTCGTGCTCGCGCAGGGCGGTAGCGGCGCCACCACGGTCGCCGCCACCTCCTACATCGCCGACAAGGCCGGCATCCGCGTGTTCGCCACGGGCGGCCTCGGCGGCGTGCACCGCGGCGCGTCCGCGAGCTTCGACGAGTCCGCCGATCTCACGGTCCTCGGGGACGTTCCCATCACGGTCGTCTCGGCCGGCGTGAAGTCGATCCTCGACATCGGTGCCACGCTCGAGCGCCTGGAGACGCTCGGCGTCGTGGTGCTGGGCTTCCGGACCGAGGAGTTCCCCAGCTTCTGGCTCACGAGCTCGGGCCACCGGCTCGACTGGCGGGTCGAGGACGCGTTCGCCGTCGCCGCCGTGATGTCGAGCCGCGACGCGCTCGGTCAGCCGGCCGGCATCGTCGTGGCCAACCCGCTCCCGATCGAGAAGCAGCTCGACCCCACCGTCCACGACGCCGCGCTCGCGCAGGCGCTGGGCGAGGCCGAGCAGCAGGGACTCAGCGGCAAGGACGTCACGCCGTTCCTGCTGCAGCGCATCGTCGAGATCACGGGCGGCGAGAGCCTGCGGGTCAACCTCGACATCGCGCGCAACAACATCGAGGTCGCCACGCGCATCGCGAAGGCCTGGGTCGAGCTGTCCGCCGGCCCGGGCGCCTGATCGGCCGGCCATGACCATCCTCGTCGTCGGTGACGTCGTCGACGACATCAGCGTGCTCCCGCTCGAGCCCGTCACGCCCCGCACAGACACCCGCGCCCAGATCCGGATGACGCCCGGTGGCTCGGCCGCGAACACGGCTGCCTGGCTCGGGTTCCTCGGCGCCGACGTGCGGTTCGTCGGCAAGGCCGGAGCCGACGGAGCGGCGAGGCACTCGATGGCGCTCGCCGACTTCGGCGTCGACGCCCGCATCGCCGCCGATCCCGTCGCCCCCACCGCCACGATCGTGCTGACGCTCGACGACGACGCGGACCGCACGATGTACGTCGACCGCGCGGCCAACGGCACGCTCACGACCGACGACGTGCCGGAGTCGGTGTGGGAAGGAGTGACCTGGCTGCACGTCAGCGGGTACACGTTCTTCGACCCGGCCACGCTCGGCGTCGCCCGCAACCTGCTCGCCGAGGCTCGCCACCGAAATGTGCCGGTCAGCGTCGACCCAGGGTCGGTCGCGTTCCTCCGCGAGGTGGGACCGGAGGAGTTCCTGCGCTGGACCGAGGGGGTCGACCTCGTGCTCCCCAACGCCGAGGAGGCGCGGCTGCTCGCGGGCTCGACCGGACCGTTCATCGACCACGACGTGCTGGCCGAGGCCTACCGGCACGTCGTCGTCACGATGGGCGCGACCGGGGCCACCTACGTCGCGGATGCCGCTGGTGGGGGACGCCGCGAGCAGGTCGTCGCGCCGCGCGTCTCGGTGCTCGACACGACCGGAGCCGGCGACGCCTTCACGGCGGGATTTCTCGCCGCGTGGATCGGCGACCGGGACCCGAAGACGGCGCTCGCCGGGGGCGTGGGTGCAGCGAGCCGGTGCGTCGAGGTGCGCGGGGCGAGGCCGTGAGCTCGCGCCTGCGGGCGATCCTGGCGGTGGGGGTGCTCGCCGTGCTGCTCGGCGGTGTGGGTGTGTACTCGCTCGTGACCGACGAGATGACCGGCACCGTGCTCTCCACCGACCCGGTCTCCGAGTACCAGTCGCCACCGTTGGAGACTCAGGATGGCGGGGTCTACGCGTTCATGGCCACACAGCCCGGGACCGACGACGTGCCTGTCACGTACGACCCGTGCGAGACGATCCGGGTCGTCGTCAACGAGGAACGCGCGCCCGACGACGCCGACGAGATCCTGCGCGACGCGCTCGACGAGGTCGAGGAGCTCACGGGGCTCTCGTTCGAGATCACCGGCCGCACCGACGACGACCCGCTCTCCGACGACGTCCGCCGGGGCGACGGCTGGCGACCGGTCCAGATCTCCTGGAGCGATGTCGACGGGGTGTCCGATCTCGAGGGCGACGTGGCCGGCCTGGGCGGCAGCACGTGGGTCGAGGAGGACGGGCAGCGCTGGTTCGTCACGGGCGACGTCGTGCTGGACGCCGAGGACCTCGAGCAGCTCGGCGGCGACGTCACCACGATGGTGCTGCTGCACGAGCTGGGCCACCTCGTGGGGCTCGCGCACGTCGACAGCACCGACGAGCTCATGCACCCGAGCAGCGGTGGCCCCGAGTGGGGTCCGGGCGACCTCGTCGGCCTCGATGCCCTGGGCCAGGGCACCTGCCGCTCCGCCTGAGGCCCGTTCCCTGGGGGTGTGAACGCCCGCCGCCCCTTCCGTTCCCTGAGGTGTGAACGCCCTCTGGGGCGTGAGCCTCGAAGGGTCCGGTCAGGTGACCACAGGCGGCCACCACCCTCCCGCTCCCTGAGGTGCGAACGCCCGCCAGGGCGTGAGCCTCGAAGGGCCCGTCAGGTCACGGACTGCGGTGGTGGCGGACAAGCGGCCACGGACCAGAAGCGGACGGTTGCGGCCCAGCGAATCCGACCGGCCCGCCGGTCCAAAATCGCTGCGATTCCAGCGAAATAGTTGGGCTGAGTCCTTGTTCTCGAACACCTGTTCGAGTAGAATCGGAACATGAACCCCGGACCCACGGTGCAAGCGCTGCGAACAGCCGCGCACACCGTCGGCTCCTTCGATCACCGGTCTGCTCTGGTCGCGATCCAGACCGCCCAAGACGCGTTGGACGCCGCCAAGGCTCACCACCTCGCTGAGCTGGAACGGTCTGCGGAGTACGAGCTCGACGGGGCCTCCACCGTGACCGCGTGGGCGCGGGAGCACCTGCGGATCGACGCCCGCCAGACCAGGAGTCTGATCAACGCCGACACCACGATGCGCGAGCTCCCCGCCCTGGGTGAGGCCGCCGCTCTGGGTGAGATCCGGTTGGATCACGTGAAGCTGTTCACGTTCGGGCTGAAGCACATCGGCGCCAAGGTCGTGGCCGATGCTGAACCCTGGCTGCTCGCCGTCGCCACCACGCATGAGCCCGTGCAGCTGCGCCGGGTGGTTCGAGCGCT
>JAHEXN010000195.1:0-4192 GCA_023252095.1 Actinomycetes bacterium
ATCGGCCCCGAGTACCTCACCAACATCGAGGTCACGGGCGGCACGTCCCACGGCGACACGTGGACCCTGGTGCAGCAGGACCCCGACGGCAACCAGTACGCGTTCCGCGGCGTAACGCACGGCGAGTCGACCCCGGAGCTGACGCACCGCACCTTCGAGTGGCTGGGCATGGCCGGGCACGTCTCGTTCGAGCAGCTGCGCCTCGAGGACCTCGGCGACGGCACCACCCGGGTGCACGGCATCGCGCTGTTCGTCTCCGCCCAGGACCGAGACGGGATGTTCGACTCGATGCAGGACGGTGGCTACGTGCGCCTCGATCCGCTCCTGGCGACGCTCCGGGACTGACCGCCGGTCAGGAGCCCGACGAGGGCACGACCGGCACGCGCACGAGCACGACGCCGGGACGCACCTCGGCGGTGATCTCGGTGCCCTCGCCGACCGGGTCACCATCGAGCTGCATGGGCGTCGACGACCCGGCGATGATGTGGACCGTGCGCCCCGTGAAGCGCGCGAACCGGTCGGTGTTGCGATTGCGCCGCGCGATGACCTTCCACGCGATGCCCAGCCAGCCGAGGAAGCGCCGCGGCGCGAGCACCACGACGTCGAGCTCGCCGTCGTCGACGAGCGCTTCCGGTAGCAGCGGGATGCCCGCCTGCAGGAAGCCGACGTTGCCGATCACGACGGTGCGGGCCCGCATCTTGACGGGCTCGGCGTCGTCGACCGTGATCGTGACCTTCATGCCGGGGAAGCGCAGCGCCTTGACGCCCGACACGAAGTAGGCGAGGTAGCCCACACGCTTCTTCAGGTCGTCGTCGACGCCGGTCATGATCATGGCGTCCATGCCGAGTCCGGCCATGACCAGGAATGACGTGTCGACGCCGGAGTCGGTGCGGTACCGCGCCAGGTCGATGGCCTTGTCCTGACCGCCGAACGCGACGTCGAGCGCGTCGCGCCAGTTCAGCGGGATGCCCAGGTTGCGCGCCAGCAGGTTGCCGGTGCCGTGCGGGATGACGCCGATCGCGACGCCCGTGCGGGCTGCCTCCTCGCACACCGCGCGGACCGTGCCGTCGCCGCCCGCCGCGATGATGAGGTCGACGCCGGCCGACAGGGCCTGCAGGGTCTGCCCGTAGCCGGGGTCCTCCACGGTCGTCTCGAACCAGAGCGGCTCGTTCCAGCCATGCGTCTCCGCGGCGGCCCGGACCCGCGACTTGAACGCCTCGACCTCGCCGACCTTGGACGGGTTGAGGATCACGCCCGCCTGCCGTGCGCCGGTGCCGGTGATCATCGCGAGCTCCGACGGCAGGCGGGTCGCGTCGGTCGCGATGAGCAGCCACAGCGCGAGGGTCGCTCCCGCGCCGAACGCGAGGCCCGCGACGACGTCGGTGGGGTAGTGGACCCCGAGGAAGACCCGGCTGGACGCCACCGCGACGGCCAGGACGGACCACACCGTGATGAGGAGCCGCCGCTTCAGTCCGCGACCCGTCGTGACGATCGTCAGGAGGGTCGCGATGACGAGCAGCAGGCCGGCGCCGGCGGCGTGACCCGAGGGGAACGACCACCCGCCGATGTCGTGCAGCACACCCAGGGAGCGAGGACGGGGACGCTCGACGAGCGACTTGATCGCCGGGTTGCCGAGGAGCACGACGAGCCCGCTCGTGGCGATCCACGTGGCGATGCGCCACTCGCGCCGCCAGACGGCCCAGCCCACGACCAGCAGCACGACGCCAACGACGGGAACGGTCGCGAACGCCTCGGCGAGGGCCTCGCACGTGCGCAGGAGCCACCCCGTGTCCGACGTCAGCGAGACGGCCTCGTCGGACAGGGAGCGGTCGAGGTTGCCGAAGGGGTCCCAGCCCGAGACGACCTCGACGGTCAGCAGGACCAGGAGCAGGGCCAGGCATCCGAGCACGATCGACAGGACGCCTCGGCGGCTCGGCTCGGCGCGGCGCAGGTCGACCGACACGTGTTCCCTCCCCTGGCGCGCCCGGTGCGTGCCGGGCCAATCGTAACGGCGGGCGAGGTGCGCAGCCTCCCCGCAGGACCCGGCCTCGGGCCGCCGGGGCAGGGGTTCCGCCGGCCGATACCCTGACGGGGTGATCGATCCCCGCCTCCTCCGTGACGATCCCGAGCTCGTGCGCACGTCGTTGCGTCGCCGTGGCGAGTCGCCCGACAAGGTCGACGCCCTCGTGGCCGCCGACGCCGCCCGTCGCTCCGCGATCGCCGAGTTCGAGGCGCTGCGCGCCGAGCAGAAGCAGATCGGCCGTCAGGTCGCGCAGGCCTCGGGCGACGAGAAGACCGCACTGCTCGACCGCACCAAGGCCCTGAGCACCCAGGTCAAGCTGGCCGACGCGCAGCAGAGCCAGGCGTCCGAGGAGTTCGACGGACTCCTGCGGTCGCTCCCCAACCTCGTCGCGCCCGAGGCGCCCGAGGGTGGCGAGGAGGACTTCACGGTCCTCGACGTCGTCGGCACGCCCCGCGACTTCGCGGCCGAGGGCTTCGAGCCGCGCGACCACCTCGAGATCGGCCAGCTCCTGGGAGCGATCGACATCGAGCGCGGCGCCAAGGTCTCGGGCTCGCGCTTCTACTACCTCACCGGGGTCGGGGCGATGCTCGAGCTCGCTCTCGTGCAGCTCGCGATGACAACGGCCCAGAAGTGGGGCTTCACCCCGATGATCCCGCCGGCCCTCGTGCGTTCCCGGGCCATGGAGGGCACGGGCTTCCTCGGCCAGGCCGCCGACGACGTCTACCACCTCGAGAAGGACGACCTCTACCTCGTGGGCACGTCGGAGGTGCCGCTCGCGGCGTACCACTCCGACGAGATCCTCGACGACGCGTCGCTCCCGCGCCGGTACGCCGCGTTCAGCCCCTGCTACCGCCGCGAGGCGGGCTCGCACGGCAAGGACACCCGTGGCATCTTCCGCGTGCACTGGTTCGACAAGGTCGAGATGTTCACCTACACGACGCTCGAGGAGTCGTACGCTGAGCACGAGCGCCTGCTGGGGTGGGAGCGTGAATGGCTGGACGCCCTGGAGCTGCCCTACCGCGTCATCGACGTCGCCACGGGCGACCTCGGTTCCTCGGCCATCCGCAAGTTCGACTGCGAGGCGTGGATCCCGACGCAGGAGCGGTACCGCGAGGTCAGCTCCACCTCGAACTGCACCGAGTACCAGGCCCGCCGCCTGGACATCCGCGTGCGCGGTGACGAGGGCACGGGTCCGGCCGCGACCCTCAACGGGACGCTGTGCGCCATGACCCGCACGATCGTCGCGCTGTTCGAGAACGGCCAGCAGGCTGACGGATCGGTCGCCCTGCCGAAGGCCCTGCACCCGTTCCTGGGTCCGGTGCTCAAGCCGCTGGCCACCGCATGACGGACTGGGTCCCCCGGCTCGTCGCCCTCGACGTCGACGGCACGCTCGTCAACGGGCGCAACGAGATGAGCCCGGTCGTGCGCGAGACCGTGCGCGGCCTGCGCGAGAAGGACATCGAGGTCGTCATCTCGACCGGCCGCTCCGTGCCGGGCGTCATGGACACCGCCGACAAGCTCGGCTTCGACCGCGGCTACGCGATCGGCAGCAACGGCTCGCTCGTCTTCACCTACCGTCCGCCCGAGATGCTGCGCGCCGTCACGTTCGACGCCTCGGAGGCCGTGCAGTCGATCCTCGACCGCATGCCCGAGGTGCTCGTGGCAGTGGAGGAGGTCGGCGTGGGCTACCGCGTCAACCGCGCGTTCCCGGCCGACGAGCTGGGCGGCACCATCACGGTGCAGAGCGTCGAGGAGCTCATCGGTGAGCCGGTCACGCGCGTCATCATCCGCTCGCCCGAGCACAGCACGGAGGAGTTCCGTGAGGTCGTGGCCGATCTCGGCCTGACCGACACGAACTACTACATCGGCTACACGGCGTGGCTCGACATCGCCCCGATGGGCACGTCGAAGGCGTCCGGGCTCGACTTCCTGTGCCAGCACCTCGGCATCGCGCAGTCCGACGTGCTGGCGATCGGCGACGGCAACAACGACATCGAGATGCTGGCCTGGGCCGGACGCGGTGTCGCGATGGGTCAGGCGCTGGGCGACGTCGTCGCGGCAGCCGACGACGTCACGGGATCGATCGACGACGACGGTGTCGTCGACGTGCTCCGCCCGTACCTCTGACGTCAGCCGACCGACCCGTCACCACCCGCTTCTTGAGGTGTG
>JAHEXN010000195.1:4202-6837 GCA_023252095.1 Actinomycetes bacterium
CGACTCGTACCTCGTCGCACCACCGGTTCGTCCGTCACCGGTGCCGGGCTGCGCCCGGGCGCTCGAGCCTCGCCTTCGGCTCGGCCGTTGCCTTGCCGCTCCTTGAGGTGCGAAGGCGCTCTGGCGCCTGAGCCTCGAAAGGTCTCGGCTCCGACGGACTCAGCCGACCGACATGAGGCGGCGGCCGGACTCCATGTCGCCGAACGCGTCGAGCACGTCGTCGACGCTCGGCGCGGTCGGGACCAGGGCCACGACCTCGCCTGCGACCTGCTGCCGCGCGCGGCGCAGGTGACGCTTGACCGTCGAGGTGGAGCAGCCGAGGCGCTCGGCCAGCTGCTGACACGTGTCGTTGGGGTGCGACTGCCGCATCGCGACCACGGCAGCGTGGTCGACCGGCCCCCCGCCGAGTCGGGCCGCGCCGAAGCTCGCGATCTCCGCGTCCGTGACCGAGACGCCGAGCCTGCGTCGCAGGTCCTGACGGTCGGACTCGGTGGTGCACGCCACGAAACCGGAGACGTTGACCTCCACGACGGCCCGGTACAGGCAGTCGGTGAAGATCGGGCAGGCCGCACAGCGACGGTGCGCCTCGGCGCGCTTGCGCGCGACGTCGCGCCGCATCGCTGCGGTCAAGCCGTGTCTCCCGAGTGGCGTCTCCAGCGCGTCGTCGAGAAAAGTCATCGGGTCTTCTGCGCACGCGAGTACGACAGAATTATCGACGATGGTCATGGGCTCCCTCTTCCCTGAACCGATCGAACGACGGTGACTTTACAGGTACATCCCCCCGCTGGGGCCGTTTTCGCCGGTTTGGCCACCCTGGGCACCGGAGGGGTCGTTTGACGCCGGGAGCGCCAGCCGCATGTTCTGGAGCTGCGACTGGGCCTGCACCTGCTGGGCGTACAACGCGGCCTGGATCCCGTGGAAGAGGCCCTCGAGCCAGCCGACGAGCTGGGCCTGGGCGATGCGGAGCTCTCCCTCCGACGGCGACGCGGCCTCGAAGGGCCGGCTCAGCCGTGACAGCTCGTCGACGAGCTCGGGGGCCAGGCCCTCCTTGAGCTCGGCGATCGACTGCTCGTGGATCTCGCGGAGGCGGGCGCGGCTCGCGTCGTCGAGTGGAGCGGCCTTCACCTCCTCGAGCAGCTGGCGGATCATGCCGCCGATGCGCATGACCTTGGCGGGCTGCTCGACGAGATCGGTCAGCGGTGTCGTCGTGGGCTCGTCGTCCTCGGGGACCGCGACGGGGCTGCCGTCGGGCCCGATCGTCAGGGGTGTCTCGCTCATGGCCTCAGCCTAGGAGGGAGCGCCCACCGGCGGTGGTTGAGTGGGTCCGAGGGACGAGGACCCGTATCGAGACCTGGTCAGACGACACAGCCGGGGGGACTAGCCGCTCCGACCGCCCGCCCTCACCCGACCGCGTCTCGATACGAGCGCTCGCAGAGCTCGCACCCACTCGACGAACGGGTGGCGCGGCCCGGCGTGGTTGCTCCACCCTCACGGCAGGAGGACGAGCTTGCCGATGTGGGAGGAGGCCTCCATGACCCGGTGGGCGTCGGCGACGTCGTCCAGGTCGAACGTCTGGTGCACGACGGGTCGCAGCGCGCCGCTCTCGACCCAGGGCCAGGCGTGCTCGACGAGGTCGGCCATGATCGCGGACTTCTCCTCGCTCGGGCGCGCCCGCAGCGAGGTGGCGGCCACGGAGGCGCGCTTGGTGAGCAGGAGGCCCAGGTTGAGCTCGGCCTTGACCCCGCCCTGCATGCCGATGACGACGAGCCGTCCTCCCGTGGCGAGCGCGCGGACGTTGCGGTCGAGGTACTTCGCGCCCATGTTGTCGAGGATGACGTCGGGCCGGAGGTCCTGCTCCTTCAGGGCCTCGACGAAGTCCTGCTCGCGGTAGTTGATCGTGGCGGCGGCGCCGAGCTCGCGGCAGAACTCCGCCTTCTCCGGCGACCCGACCGTGACCACGACCCGCGCGCCGTGCGCGACCGCCATCTGGATCGCGGTGGTGCCGATGCCGCTGCCGCCACCGTGGACCAGGAGGGTCTCGTCGGGGCGGAGTCCGGCGTGCATGAAGACGTTCGACCAGACCGTGGCGGCGGTCTCGACCAGCCCACCCGCGGCGGCGTCGTCGAGACCCGAGGGGCGCGCGACGACCTGCCCGGAAGGCACTGCGACGTGCTCGGCGTAGCCGCCGCCGGAGAGCAGGGCGACGACCTCCTCGCCGACGCGGGAGGCGTCGACACCCGGGCCGACCGCGACGATCGTGCCGGCGGCCTCGAGCCCGAGGACGTCCGTGGCGCCCGGCGGCGGGTTGTAGAAGCCCTGTCGCTGGAGCACGTCGGCACGGTTGACGCCGGCAGCGACGACGCGCACGAGCACTTCGCCGTCACCCGGAGTGGGAACGGGGTGCTCGCCCACGACCAGGGCGTCGGCCTCGCCGGGCTCGGGGACGGTCACGGCACGCATCAGCTCAGGGATCGCCATGCCAGCGACGATAACGGGGAGCCCCCGCTAGCGTGGTGCTCATGGACGTCCGCCTGGTGCAGCTCGCGGCCGGCATCGACCCGGCGGCGAACCGTGAGCTGGTCGACGCGCGACTCGGTGAGGTCGCGCCGGGGCCCTCCCTCGTCGTGCTGCCCGA
>JAHEXN010000196.1 GCA_023252095.1 Actinomycetes bacterium
AGATGGAGAGGTTGATGCCACGGACCGGCATCCAGGCACCTGGCGCCTGGATGCCCACGCCGGTGAGCTGCCAGGTCTGGCCGGGCGTGGGCGAGGTGGACGTGACGCCCAGCGGGATCGACCGCGCGCCGGCGTACGCATTCGCCTCGGCCACGATCTGATCGACGCGCGCACGGACACCGACGTCAGGGGTGGCGTTCTTGTGGTTGTTCGGGACGGCGGGGTCGTTCTTCACGATCGTGGCGATCGCGGCACCCGTGGTGTCGTCGAGGCCCGCCCCGTCGGGACCGGCCACGTGGAGGGCCCAGGCCGCGACCGGCGCGTGGACGAGGCTCGGTGGTGTCGTGACCGTCGGAGCGGCCCGCCCGTTGCCGGTGCACACGCCGATGACGCCGTCGAACGTCTCCACGCCGACGTAGGTGGCGGAGTGCGCGTGGCCGGCGACGCGCACTCCCGCCTGGGACGCGGTGCCGGTGACCACCAGACCCGCGCCCACGACGAGACACGCCAGGAGTCCCCGGGTCAGGAGTCGTCGGGAGAACACCTCCCCCACTCTGCGTGCCATGGTGGCCCTGCCCCCGTCGTTGACGTGCTTGCCCATCGTGGTGCCCTTCGTCCGGTGTCACTGCTGCACTGCGAAGGACGCTAGGCGCGACGAGCCGTGCTCGGCACGACCCGAGAACCCGCCTGTGGACGACGCGACCCTGTGCACAACTCGACCGCCAGCAACCGCCGGCTGAGGTGCGAACCCCCACCGCGACCACCCGCCGGCTGAGGTGCGAACGCCCTCGGGGGCGTGAGCCTCGAAGCCCCCCACCTACGCTCACGACCATGGACGGAACCACCCCATGGGCGTGACGGTCGGGATCGACCTGGCGGCCGAACCGCCGGGCACCGCCATCGCCGCGATCCGTTGGGGTGGAGGGCGTGCCGTCCTGGACGAGGTCGCCACCCACGCGGACGACGAGGTCGTGCTCCGGTGGATGCAGCACCCCGACGGCGCCGTCGGCATCGACTGCCCGTTCGGCTGGCCCGCACCGTTCGTCGCGATGATCGCCGACCACACCGCCGCACGGTTGCGGGTGCCGGGCGACCGGCCGTCGGGGTGGCGGCGCGAGTACGCGCTGCGGGAGACCGATCGACACGTCCAGGCGACGACCGGCCTGTCACCACTGAGTGTGTCGGCCGACAAGATCGGCCACGTCGCGATCAGGCTCGTGGCGCTGATCTCGGAGCTGGACCCCGCCGTCAACTCGTCGCTCGACGGCTCCGGCGCGATCGCGGAGACGTACCCGGCCGCAGCGCTGCGCGTCTGGGGGCTGCCGCACCGCCGGTACAAGGGCGACAAGTACCGGCACGAGCGGTCCGCCCTCGTCGACGCCCTCCTCGTGGCGGCACCGTGGCTCGACCTCGGCGATCACGCCGGATCCGTCCGCGACTCCGATCACGTGCTGGACGCCGTCCTCTGCGCGCTCGTCGCACGGGCCCGCCAGCGAGGCTTCACCGAGCCGCCGACCGACGTGGAGCTCGCCCGCCGCGAGGGTTGGATCCACGTGCCGACCCGGCCGCTCGCCGACCTGACCTGACCTGACCCCTCAGGCTGAGGTGTCGAGCGACTCCCGCAGCCAGGCGTTGCGCTGCTCCAGCAGTCGGGTCATGTAGCGAGTGAGCAGCACGGCCTCGGCGATCCGCCCCAACGGGCCGAGCGGAGCCACGAGATCCACAGTGTCGGTCATGAGCGTGCCACCACCGTCCGCCACGAACGTGTGCTCGTGCCACCAGCGCCGGAACGGTCCGGAGACCTGCTCGTCCACGAACCGACCGGGAGCCTCGTGCTCGGTGATCTGCGACGTCATCGTGAACGGCAGACCGAAGTGGGTCGCTCGCCACGTGACGGTGTCGCCCAGACCCATGACCCCCGACGTGACGCCGGCGACGGCCCGCTCACGGTGGCGACCCATCGAACCGGTGTGCGCGTCGACCGACAGGCTGAGGTCGAAGCACGCGGCGGGCGTCGCCGGCAGCCAGGTCGTCAGCACGAGGTTCGGCACGATCGCTACTCAGACCGCGTCGTGCGCACTGGCAACGCGGACGCGGTTGCCGTCGGGATCGACGATCTCGCAGTCGCGCGCCCACGGCATGTCCTCGACCGTCGCACCGAACTCCGCGGCCACGGCGTCGACGTCGTCGACCCACAGGTACACCAGTCCCGGGCCGGCGGCGTCGCCCGTGTGCTGCGACAGGTGCACGAGCGACCCGTCCCGCACGATTCCGACGTACCAGGGAAGTCCGGGCTCGAACTGGTGCCGGAACTCCTCGGCGAAACCGAGCCGAGACCACCACGCCAGTGCCCGGTCGAGGTCGGTGATCCGCAGGACGGGAGCAGCCAGCGTGGTCATGACCCGAGCCTAGGACGACGAGCCGTCGCGCGTCAGCCGAGCTCGTCCCGGCGCCGCGCCAGAAAGGCCCGCTCTGCCGGGTTCTCGCCAGCCTCGATCGCGGCGTCGTAGGCGCGCCGCGCATCCGCGCTGCGGCCGAGGCGGCGCAGGAGGTCCGCACGGGTGGCGTGCCACGCGTGGTAGCCGCCCAGCTCGAGACGGTCGACGATCGCGAGGGCCACGTCCGGGCCGTCGAGCTCCGCGATCGCGACGGCCCGGTTCAGCGCCACGATCGGCGTCGGCGTCAGCGCGTACAGCTGGTCGTAGAGCTGGACGATCTGCCCCCAGTCCGTGTCGGTCGCCTCGCGGGCATCCGTGTGGACAGCGCTGATCGCCGCCATCAGCTGGTACCGGCCCGGCGGTCGACCGCCACCGGCGACGGCAGCCAGGCACTCCCGCACCAGAGCGTGCCCCTCGTCGATGAGCTCCCCGTTCCACGCGCCTCGGTCCTGCTGGTCGAGCGTCACCAGCTCACCATCCTCGAGGCGGGCCGCTCGACGAGCATCGGTCAGCAGCATCAGCGCCAGGAGGCCTGCCACCTCGCCCTCCTCCGGCAGCAACGAGCGCAGCATCCGTCCGAGCCGGATCGCCTCCTCCGTCAGGTCCGACCGGATCGGATCGTCGCCCGCCCCGGCGAGGTAGCCCTCGTTGAACACGAGGTGCACGACGTCAAGCACCCCGCCGAGCCGGTCCGTGACGTCGTTCTCGTCGGGGATCCGGAACGGGATACCGGCTGCGCCGATCTTCGCCTTGGCCCGCGAGATGCGACGGGCCACGGCGGTCTCGGCCACGAGGAATCCTCGCGCGATCTCGGCGACCGTGAGTCCGCCGAGCATGCGCAGCGTCAGGGCGACCCGCGCCTCCGCTGGAAGCGCCGGGTGGCAGCACGCGAACGTGAGCCGAAGCCGGTCGTCCTCGACCGGGCCGGTCGGCGCATGTGGTGTGTCGTCGGTGATCATCAGGGCCGCCTGGTGCTTGGCGTCACGGTGGGACTCGCGGCGGATGCGGTCGATCGCCCGGTGCGTCGCCGTCGTCATCAGCCAGCCCCCGGGGTTCGACGGGACCCCGTTGGTCGGCCACTGCTCCAGCGCGATGACCAGGGCCTCGCCGGCGGCGTCCTCGGCGAGGTCGAGGTCGCCGAAGCGTCGGGCGAGGGCGGCGACGATGCGCCCGTGCTCCTCGCGGAAGATCCGGTCGACCTCCGCGAGGAGCTCCGGCGACGCGCTCACATCGAGTGGAAGGGACGGACCTCGATCGGGTCGTTGCACGCCTTCGACGCCTCGGCCGCGAGCTTGAGCGCCTCGTCGAGGTCCGCCGCCTCGATGACCCAGAAGCCGGCCAGGTGCTCCTTGCTCTCGGGGAAGACGCCGTCCGTGACCACCGGAGCGTCGCCCCGGGCATCGATCGTGGTGGCCGTCTCGGTGCCTTGAAGTCCGCCGACGAAGACCCACTGGCCGTTGGCCTTCAAGCGATCGGTGAAGGCTCCGGTCGCGGCGAACATCCGCTGCGCCTCGGGCGAGTCCATGGCCGGGTAGGCGCCGGCGTGTCGGACGGAAAGCATGTACTGCGTCATGTCTGTGCCTCTCGTGTGCGGCGGCCCGGTGGCTGCCTCTCACCCTGTCATCGAACGGAGCTGCCCGGATACGACACCGTGCGGAGAAGAATCTCGATCCCGACTTTCAGTCGGCATCGACGTACGGCTCGTACGCCACGCGTCGGCCGAGGTGTCTCCAGCCGGGAATCGGGTAGAAGTGCGGGAACTCGTACCCGGACTCGGTGAACGTCTCTCCGTTCGCGAGCCGGACCGTCACCGCCGAGCGGCCGGGCGCAAGCCGTTCGTGCACGCGTCCGGCCACGCAGGACTCCAGGAGCTGGAGGGCGAGGTCGAGCCCCTCCTCGTCACCAGCCAGCTCCCACTGGCCGCCGACCTCACCCATCTGCACGATCAGCTCGTCGCCGAACTGGACCACGTCGAACGAGCGGGCGCCCGGGTTGACCGGCCTCACCTTCAGCAACAACAAGGTCCACGGCACGTCGGATCCGGGATCCTCCCGGGTCACGGTGGCCGAGTCGCCGACCAGCTCCCGCGCTCGCGCCTCCAACCGATCCATCATGGGTCCACGGTAGGCGCCGAGGGACGGACATCTTTCGGACCGGGCTCTGCCGCGCACCCCTGGGACCACGCTGGGAGGATGGCGTGATGCGTCACGCCAAGGCCCTGCTGCTCGCCGTCACGGTGGGTCTGGTGCTCGCCGACTCGGCGATCGTGACGCTCGCGCTGCCGGAGATCCTGCACCACCTCGACGCAACTGTGGGTGAGGTCGCGTGGGTCCTGATCGCCTACAACCTGGTGCTCGCGCTCGGCGCAGTCCCGGCGGCGATGGCGTTCTCCCGGGAGCAGCCGCGCGTCTTCACCGCGATCGGCATCGCCGTGTTCGCGGGCGCCTCGGCGTGGTGCGCGTTCGCCGACTCGATCGAGGTCCTGATCATCGCCCGCTGCGTGCAGGCGGTCGGTGGCGCGCTCGCGCTCGTGGGGTGCCTCGAGCAGCTCGTGGTCGAGCGCGGTGAGCGTCGTGGCGTCGCGTGGTGGGTCGCCGCGGGCGTGATCGGCACGGCCGTCGGCCCCGTGGCCGGTGGACTCCTGACGCAGGCGATCTCCTGGCAGGCGATCTTCGTCGTCCAGGTGCCGTTCGCCGTGCTCGCGGTGCCGGCTGCCCTGGCCGTGCGGTCGGCCCCGACGCCGGTCGTCGAGCGGCACCGTCCGGCCATCCGGGCCAACCTCACGCTGGCACTGCTCTCGGCGGCACTCACGGCAGCCCTGTTCCTGCTGGTGCTCCTGCTCGTCGAGGGCTGGGGCCACTCCCCCGCCACGGCCGCGCTGACCGTCTCGGTCGTCCCGGTCGCGGCGATCGCCGCGCGCCCCCTCGCACGCCTCTTCCGTCCCCCGCCGCACGTCGAGATCGCCGTCGGGTGCGTGCTGGTCGCGGGCGGCCTCGTCGGGCTGGCGATCCCGCCGTCGTCGAACCTGCTGTGGAGCGTCGCACCCCAAGCGCTCGTGGGTCTCGGGCTCGGCATGACGGTCGACCAGCTCACCTCGCGGGCGATGGAGATGCGCCTGCCCCGCGCCGACCACGCGGCGTGGACGATCGGTGCACGAGCAGGAGGCTGTCGACCGTCTCGAGCGCGACCTCGACGACCAGCTCGAGCGCGCCGCGACCCGCGCATTCCGTGACTCGTTCCTGATCGGTGCCGGTCTCGCGCTGGCCGCGCTTTTGACGCTCGTGCCGGTGCGTCGACGGAGGGCATCATGAACGCGACCGTTCGCTGGGCCGGTCTGCCCGTGCTCGCGGCGCTCCTCGTGGCTGCGGTGCTGGGCGTGCAGCTGGCCAACGGCGGTGGCTCCTACGAGCCGCTGCGTCCCGCCGACCCGTGCGCGGAACGCGAGGTCACGTCGCGCTCCGACGGCGTCGAGGGCCTCACCGAGCAGCTCGTCCTGATCGGTGTCGACGAGGCCGCGTGCACGCTGCAGGTCTCCCGCGAGGAGCTGACGCTCCGCCTCGCGCAGCCCGGGGACCGCACGGACGCCGAGATCGACGCGCTGCGCGACGGCCTCACGACCGCGGTCACGCGCATGAAGGCCGACGGGACCCTGCCCCCAGCGTCGGCGCTCGTCGACGAGGTGCTCGAGTCGGCCGACCTCAACAGCTTCCTCAAGTCCGCCATCCGAGCGCTGCCCGACAGCGTGATCGACGCGGCACTCAAGACCGACGACGTCCTCACCCGGGCGATCGCCGACCTCGACATCCGCGACCTCCTCGAGAACCTGACCGACCAGGACGACCTCGAGCAGCAGGTCGGCGCGGCCGTCGAGCAGGCCGTCAAGGACTCCTTGACCGACCGCCTCCGCGACGTGTTCTGACGAGGTCAGCCGTCGGCGAGCACGTCATCGGCCCACTCGGCCAGCGCTGCGCGCACACTCTCGGGCTGGTCGAGGTGGACGTTGTGACCGGCCCGGTCGAGGGACACGACGGTCGCTCGCGGTAGCAGGCTCGCCAGAGCCTCCTGGTCCTCGAACCCGACGACGGCGTCCTGCCGACCGGTGACGATCAGCACCGGCCGATCGAACCCCGCTAGGCGACCGTCCGGCGCTGAATCCAGGACGTAGTGCTGGGCGAGCCGGTCCATCGCGTCGACGTCGGCAGCCCGCAGACCCGGGAGCGCGGTGGTGCGGAAGCGCTCCCAGTTCTCGCGTGACTGGACGACCGCCAACTGCGTGTACGCGGCCGCGTCGGCGGGATCGAGCGAGGCGATCAGGTCCGGGTCCTCAACCAGGACGACCGGCTCCGGCACCGCGCGGTTCGCGTGCACCGG
>JAHEXN010000197.1 GCA_023252095.1 Actinomycetes bacterium
CAGAGGTCGGAGATCTGCGCGAGGGCCGTGAACGAGGCGAGGTAGGCGCCCGGCGTTCCACCCTGCACGATGACGTTGAAGACGTAGCCGCCGATCACGCCGACGACCGAGACGAGGCCGTTGAGCAGCACGGCGGCCAGGACACACGCGATGACGCGAGGCACGACGAGCCGCCGCACGGGGTCGATGCCCATGACGCGCATCGCGTCGATCTCGTCCTTGATGCGGCGCGAGCCGAGGTCGGCGCAGATCGCCGCACCACCGGCACCCGCGATGACGAGCGTCGTGACGATCGGTGCCGCCTGCTGCACGACGGCCAGGACGCTGGCGGCACCTGTGAACGACTGGGCACCGACCTGCACCGTGAGGGTGCCGAGCTGCAGCGCGATGACCGCACCGAACGGGATGGCCACGAGCATCGCCGGGACCCAGGAGACGCTGACGACGAACCAGAACTGCTCCAGCACCTCACGCCAGGCGAAGGGCCGGCGGAACGTCGAGCGGACGGCGTCCAGGCCTAGGGCCATGAGGTCGCCGACCGAGGTCAGGGCTCGCGTGACGAGCCCGCGCTTGGGGAGGGGACGTGCTCGATCGGCTTCGTCGTCGGGCGCGATGTAGAGCTGCGCAGCCCCACTCGCGACGCGCTGACGATGGCGCTCGTTGGCGGCACGCGGCTGCCCCGACTTCGGCATGAGCTGGCGCGGCAGGACCTCGACCGGACGTGCACCGGCGTGACGCGACAGCATCGCGGTGCCGCCGGGGTAGACCGGGTCGAGATCGATCGGCTGCTCGCGACGGTGGTCGGTCTCCTCGCTCATGCCGATCGGCCCCTCGGGGTCGCCGCTCATGAACTGGCTGACGACGGGGTGGTCGGTCAGCAGGAAGTCCTCGCGCGGGCCGAACATCACGAGCTCGCGGCGGTAGAGCATGCCGAGGTTGTCGGGCATCGTGCGGGCGAGCTCGATGTTGTGTGTGACGACGAGCATCGTGGCGTCAGTGGCGGCGTTGACCTCCACGAGCAGCTGCGCGAGGTTCGAGGTGCGTACAGGGTCGAGGCCGGAGTCGGGCTCGTCGATCAGGATGATCTCGGGATCGGTCACGAGCGAGCGGGCGAGGCCGGCGCGCTTCTTCATGCCGCCGGAGATCTCGCCGGGCACCTTGTGCTCTTGGCCCACGAGCCCGACCATGTCGAGCTTCTCCATGACGATCTCGCGGATCTCGGTCTCGTTCTTGCGGGTGTGCTCCCGCAACGGAAAGGCGACGTTGTCGTACACGTTCATCGAGCCGAACAGGGCGCCGTCCTGGAACAGCACGCCGAAACGCTTGCGCATCTCCAGGCGCATGGCCTCGGTGGCACGCACCATGTCGACGCCGTCGATCAGGATCGAGCCTGCCTCCGGCTGCACGAGGCCCATGACCGACTTCAGGAACACGGACTTGCCGGTGCCCGACGGGCCAAGCAGTGCCGTGATCTCGCCGGCCGGCAGCGTCAGCGTGACGTCGTTCCAGATGTTCTGGCTGCCGTACGTCTTGCTGAGGCCTTCAACCTCGACCGTGCCGCCCATGCGGTGCCCTCCTCCGTGGTCCGCCGACAGAGTCGGCTTGACGCGGCGCACGACTCCCGAGCGGTCGGCGCCACCGTGAACCTAGGTGTGCCACACGTCACGCCGCTACCCTTCCGGCGCATTTCGACCCGAATTCGGGCTGGTCGTCCGATTTCTTGTCACGTGGCTGACAACTTCTGCCCTCGCGACCTGCGGGCCCCTTGAGTCCGCTACTCATCCGTATCATGGTGGGTCCGCCCACAGGCGCCATCACTACACATCGCCGATGTCCGGGGTGGGGCCTAGCGTCACGTCCCCCACACCGCCACGAAGGGGATCCATGTCCGCAAAATCCCGCTCCCGACCCTCCTGGCAGCGCGACGAGTGCCCACCCTGGTGCGTCGTCGAGCACCGCGAGGCCGACCCGCCCGACGACCGCGTCCACGACAGCGTCGGGGCCTACGTCTCCGCCGTCGTCCGGCGGTCCGGGTCGACGGTCGGCGAGTCCACCGAGCTGTTGGTGATCTTGTCGCGCCGGTGCGGCGAGCTCGACGACTGGGTCTTCCTCGGCGAGCCGGAGCGGCTCGGGCAGCACGTCACTCTCAGTCGCGACAGCGCGGCCAGGGTGACGTCCACCCTGGCCACGCTGTTGCGGCAGTGACTCCCACCTGGAGCAGACGGCGACAACCTGCGCCGCATGGCCTTCAGGAGACGTTGATCTTGTCGTCCGCGAAGACCATCGAGAACGAACCAGTGAGCGGGGCAGGGTTCCCACTCTGGATCTGCCCCAGGCAACCCGTGGCGTTGGCGACCGTCAGGCCCGGCATGCTTGGCGTCTGGACGAATGTCAAGCGCTGGGTCATCTCGTTGAAGGTGGCAGAGGCCGACCCGGTCACGGTGTAGGCGCAGACGGCTGGGCTCGCGGACAGGAAGATGTTGATCGACACGCCGTCCACGTGGCCGGTGATGAGGTCGGTGGCGCCAGCAGTGGCTGTGCCGGTGCTGTGGAACCTCATCGGGGTCGTCTGCGTCACGGTGTGCGCCCCACCCACTCCGGTACACCCAGCCCACGTCGAGCTCGGGATGGTCAGGAGATCGAGCTTGCTGGTGCCACCGTGCCACGTGCTGGTCGTCGAGGACACAGTGGTGCAGGTCGTCGCTCCGATCACTATGTTGCCGGCGGAGTAGAGCGCGACGGCGTGGTTCGTGTTGCTGCTGTCTGCGCCCCTGCTGACATCCTCGAGGTTGCCTGTGGCGGAAGCGGGTCCGATCCCCACGGCGAGTGCGACCCCGACGAGTGCGAGGGCGAGTCGAGAGCGTTTCATGGTGACCTCCTGGGCCGATGGGGGATCAACAGTGCACTCCTGCCGGAGCCCGACCGGAGGCCGCTCCCGGCTCCGAAGCCACTGGATTGTCACGCGCATGACAATCCACAGCCGTCTGCTCACGACTGCTACTCATGAGTCTGTAGACCGATGCGTAGAGATGACGTGAAAGTCTCAGGCGTGAACTCCGAGCTGCAGAAGACCGTCGGCCGCCGAGTCCGTGAGCGCCGTCTGGCCGCCGGACTCAGTCAGGAGGCGATGGCGGAGTCCCTCGGCTACCACCGCACCTACCTCGGATCCCTCGAGCGCGGGGAGCGCAACCTCACGCTCGCCTCGCTCGAGCAGCTTGCTGCCCGTCTCGGCGTGGACCCGCTGGACCTCCTGCGCGACTGAACCGAGGCCGACGCTCAAGCGCCCGTCGACGGCACCCGAAACACCGTCGTGACGGAAACTTGTTACCCATGTCACAAGTTCTGCCCTAAATCTGCCTGAAAGACCCTCGAGTGCTGGACCAGTGCCGCCCTGGGTCCTTTGACTGGCCCGTGTCGCCACGGGACACCAGTCAGGGAGGCAGGATGACGGCAGTGACGCAGGGAGACTCGAGCTCGGTACCGCGCTCCGCGAGCGCCGCTTCATCAGGCCCACGCGGACTGCCACTCTCGTTGCCCACCGTGGCCCCCGATCTGATGGCCATCTATCGCCCCCGGGCCCGTCAGCTGAGCGAGCGGATCTCCGCCGCGATCTGCCAGGAAGTTGCCGGATTCTCGACTCCCACCATGGCCGCTGCTGTGCTGGAGGCGATCTCCGCCGCCGTGAACGTCTTCATCGACGCCCTGTCCGGCGCCCCCGTGCGCGGTCGTGAGATCGCCGATCACTTCCGGCGCCTCGGCACCCTGAAGGGCAAGGCCGGGCACGACCTCGACTCCATGAACGCCGCCCACCAGGTCGCCATCCGTGAGGCGCGCCGCGAGATTCGCCGCGCCGGCGCCGAGTTCGGACTCGGCGACAACGTCGTCAACGCCCTGTCAGCCGCAGTGATGGATTACCAAGGTGACCTCCACCAGCAGTCGATGGCCGGTTGGGTCAAGGGACGCAGCCAGCGCCGTCGCGTCTGCGACGACGCACGGGACCAGCTCCTGACGGCAATGCTGTCGAACACCTCGCGCGACAAGATCGAGGAGGCCGCCGGATCGTGCTGGCAGCTGCCCGACGTCGTGGCCGTCGCCACCACGGCAGCCGATCAGGCGACGGCCGCGGCCGCGGCCGCGCTGACGAACGGTCCCCGCTCGATCGGCGGCATCCGCAACGGACGCCTTGTTCTGGTCACCTCCGAGGACCTGATCGAGCAGGTCGCCACCATGTTGGCCCAACACTCCCCGGGCGTCGTGGCCATCAGCTGGGGCGTCGCTCCGGAGGACACCCGTCACGGCCTGCGATGGGCCATTCGAGCGCTTGGCCTCGTGCGGCAGGGCATCATCACGACGCCCCCGGACCGGATCGTGCGATGTCACGACCACCGTGCCGACCTGATGCTGCACGCTGACCCGGCGCTGAGTCGCGCTGTCGCGCTCGACGGGCTGGCTCCCCTGCTGGCCGAGAAGCCCCATCAGCGAACTGAGCTGTGGGAGACGATGCTCCTGTGGCTGCAGACCCACGCCAGCGCCCCGACGCTCGGCCGCGAGCTGGGCGTCCACGACCAGACCGTCCGCCACCGCCTGCGGCGCATCAAGGCCATGTTCGGTCCGGCGCTCCAGGACCCCGCCAGCTCCGCCCAGATCCTTCAGGCCCTGCAGACCCTGCGGGCCACCCACGCGGTGCCTGACCGTCCCTCGAAGTAGCGTCTCGCCTGACCGGCCGTCGCCGACTCTTCCAGACTCCTCGGCGGCCCGCTTGCTGGCCGCATCCTGACGGCCTCAGAGCCTCTTTTCGCCGAGCTGGCGTCCGCCTGTTGAGCTGCCCGAGGCGTGCGCGACCCCGCCCGGCCACCCCATTCGCTGATGCCAGTCGGACAGACGTCGATGGCATCCTTGCCGGCCTGCGTCTGCGGTGAGCCGACCCTCGACACACACGGAGGCCGGGGCCCCGCTCGTGGCGGGGCCCCGGCCTGGTCCGGGTTCTGCGATGAGGTCAGGCGATCAGAGGAACACGCCGTTGCTCACCTGGATGTCCACCGTGTTGCCCGCACCGGGAACCAGGAGGTTGATCAGGCCGGTGTTGATGCCACAGTTCTGGAACTGCGGAATCGTGTAGCTGCCGACCAGACGGCCACCCCCGACGAGGTCGAACCCGACGCCGGGCTCGGTGCCGACCGGGATCGAGACCGTGGTCTTCGTCTGGCAGTTCGGGCCGGCGAACGTCGGGAAGCCGAACACCTTGATGTTCGAGAGCTTGATCGTGTACTGCGCCGTGGCGTTGACCGACGCGATGTCACCGGCCAGGTCGATGTGGCCGGCGACCGGGGCCGTCTCGACGAACGAGACGTCAGCCTTGACCGGGAGGAAGCCGATGGCCTTGAACTCCGTCGACGTCTTGGGGAGGGGCAGCGAGCCAGTGAAGTCTCCGGTCTCCGCGTCCAGGTTGGTCGTGAGCGTGGTGGGTCCGAGGGCGACCGAGGACCCGGTCTTGGCGATCGTGCTGGTGCCCTGGGCGTCGTACTGGATCGGGATGATCGTCTCAGCGTGGGCAGCCATCGGGGCGAGGGCGAGGACAGCGCCGGCGCCGATCGCGACGAGTCCGCGACGGAGGCGGGAGGTGGTCATGGTCATGGGTTCTCCTGGGGAGCGTGAGGGGTCGAGCGGGGATCGAGGGGACGAGCGTCAGGTGGGGCCGGGCAGTGTTCGCTGCCCGGCCCCACCGTCAGGCGATCAGGACAGGTTGATCGCGCCGGCGCCACCGGTGCTGATGTTCAGCGTGGTGATCATGTTGGCCGGGTTGCCGTTCTGCAGCTGGCCGAGGCACGGGCCGACGCTGGAGAGGGTGAGGTCTCCGGAGTAGCCGGTCTCGTTGATGACGAGCTGCTGCGTCGCCTCGTTGAACGTGCCGTCAGCGTGACCGGTGACGGTGAACGAGCACAGGCTCGGGCTGGACGTCAGCGCGACGCTGGCGTCGGCACTGCCCACGTAGCCTGCGACGCTGTCGCTCGTGCCCGCGGTCGCCGTGGAGCCGGTACCCGTGATGTTCCAGATGCCGTTCTGCGTGACGGTCGCCGCGCCACCCGGGATGCGGCAGCCGACCCACGTCGTCGAGTTGATGGTCGCGATCTGCGTCAGGCCGCTGCCCTTCGTGACGGTGCCGCTGCCGGACACCGAGGTGCAGTTCATGTTCACGATCGTGCCGGCGTTGTTCTTGGCGCTGAACTGCACCGTGCCGGTGCTGCTGGCGGTCACGGTCTGCGTGCCCGACGTGCTGCCACCGACGGCAACGGTGTACGGCGGGCCTGCGGCGAACGCCGGGCCGGAGAGCGCGATCAGGCCGACGGTGGCGGCACCGGCGGCGAGGTGGCGGAGCTTCATGGGTTCCTCCTGAGGGGAATGGGAGCGTGTGACGGGCGTCACGGACTCCATGTAGCCCGTTCGAACCATCCGACGTCCACGGGTGATCACCAGGCTGAGCGAGAAAGCCCGCTGGATTGTCACGCGCATGACAATCCAGTGGGCCTGGCCCGTCAGGCCAGATCGATGACTCCGTCGGGCGACGCGACGTTGGTGGTCATGACGAGGTTGAACGGGTTGCCGACCTGGATGAGACCAAGGCAGCCGCTGACGCTCGTGACGGTGAGGTTGCCGGTGTAGCCCACCTCGTTCACGGTCAAACGTTGCGTCGCTTCGTTGAAGGACGCCGCCATGTGTCCCTCCACCGTGAAGGAGCAGACGTTCGGATTGGCGACGGTCGTGCGCGTGAACTTCACGTTGCTGACGT
>JAHEXN010000337.1 GCA_023252095.1 Actinomycetes bacterium
AGTCGAGGCCGACGTACCAGACCTTGACCGTGGTGATGGCGATGATCAGTACGGCCACGACCTCACTGGAGAACAGGTCGTCGGCAGCGTGCCCCGCGCCGAGCAGCCACGACACGACGGTCGCGGCCACCAGCGCCGCCCAGATCGTGGTCAATCGGGTCGTCGAGGTCGGCGGGGTCGTCATCCGAGTGGTCCTGCCAGGTAGACGACCGCGAACAGCAGCAGCCAGATGATGTCGACCGCGTGCCAGACGACGCCCGCTGCCTGGACCCAGGGCCGGCCGACCGGGTGCCCGCCGCCTGCGCGCCGCGCGACGTGCCAGATCAGGCCCGTCGCGACGAGGACGTGCATCAGGTGGATCCCGGTGAGGGCGAAGTAGTACGTGAAGAAGGTGTCGGTGGCGGGAGTGATCCCACCGCCGATCTTCTGGAGGTACTCCACTGCCTTGAGCGCCGTGAACAGAGCAGCGCACCCGACCCCGGCGAACATGAGCCGGGAACCTGTCACCGCCCGTCCGTCGAGCAGGGCCCTCGCCCCGAGCGCCACGACGAGGGAACCGGTCAGGAGCACGATTGTGTTGGCCGTGCCGATCGTCTGGTCGAGCTCGCCGCGCCCGTGGCCGAAGACCCCGGGGGCGTTGCGCTGCTCGATCAGGAAGCTGCCGAAGAACACGGCAAACATCGTCATGTCGCCGAGCACGAGCAGCCAGAAGCCGGGCTCGACCGGGACCTCTCGGTCGCGTCGTGCCTGCTCGAGCCGGGTCTGGCTCATCGGACCGACAAGGGTGCCGGGTTCGTGTCCTGCGGCAGTGCGGCTTGCTGCGTGCTGATGGAGCGTCCGACGACCACGATGATCGCGATCATCCAGATGCCGAAGTCGACGACCGGGATCCAGAACGCCAGCAGCCCGTCGTAGGCCAGGGGGCCGGCCTTGAAGAAGATCAGGAACATGCCGGGCAGGAACGACAGGCCGAGCAGGATGTTGAGGTACCCGAACCAGCGGGGGAAGACGGTGCCGTCGCGGTCGAGGAAGGTCGCCACCGCGAGCACGACCGCCTGCAGCGTGAACGGGGCGAACGGCATGATCGCGAGGATCCAGCCGAGGTCGTGGAGGGCCTGCGTGATCTCGACGGGTCGGTCGGGCCGGAACGCGGCCGCGGCCAGCACGAGCCCCGGGACGATGAGGAAGATCCAGGACCCGATGCCGAGGATGACCTGGAGCTGGGGAAGGGTCGAGCGCGGGCCGGTGACGAGCTCGATCTGACGCGTGATCGCCAGCACGAACGGGGCCCACAACGTCGTGGCGCTGAAGAACGTCAGCATGCCCAGGCGGATCGCGTTGGGGTGCTCCTGGTAGACGGCGGCGATCTCGGTGGCCGACAGTCCCGGCGACGGCGGCGGGAAGAAGAACTGGGCGAACCCACCGAACCCGAGGAACAGGAAGACCAGCGCGAACGTCCCGGCGTGCAGGCACCAGCGCTGCAGCCGGAGCTCGTGGTGCCGCTCGGAGGGAGGAGCCAGCAGGGTGGGATCCGGTGTGATCGGGGTCATGGTCATGATTAAATCAAATCTAGATTCAAAACATAAGTCCTTTCATGATCCGATCCCGCACCACCGGAAGCAGGCGACGCATGGCGATCTCCGACACCCTCACGACACTCGGCCTGGCCAGCCGCGTGGCCGGCCACGTGGCGCGCGAACGGGTGGGTCCCGCGCTGCGGCTCGACACCCCGGAGGCGGTGCCGGCGTCGGCCGAGAGCCTGACCACGCAGTGGCTGACGTGGGCCCTGTGCGCGGACGTGCCGGGCGCCGAGGTGGTGGACCTGCACGTCCTGCCCGGCTCCGACGGCACGAGCTCGCGACGACCCGTGCGGGTGACGTACAACGAGGCAGGCCAGACGGCAGGCCTGCCGGAGCGCCTGTTCACGAAGGCCACGGCGAAGCTGTTCTCGCGACTGCTGATCGGGGTCACGGACATCGCCGAGGGGGAGACCGCGTTCTACTCGCGCGTCCGTCCCGGTCTGGAGTACGACAAGACGACCCCCGGATGGGGGC
>JAHEXN010000198.1 GCA_023252095.1 Actinomycetes bacterium
GCCGGTTCGCCGATCGACTCCGTCATCGTCACGGCCGGCTTGCCCGAGCTCGACGAGGCCGTCGCCCTTGTCGAGGACCTCCACGCCGTCGGCATCGAGCACGTCGTGTTCAAGCCGGGCACGGTCCGTCAGATCCGTCAGGTCCTCGCGATCGCGAAGGCCCTGGCCGAGACCGAGCAGGACGGCGCCAGCCTGATCATCCAGATCGAGGGCGGACAGGCTGGCGGCCACCACTCGTGGGAGGACCTCGACGACCTGCTGATCGCGACCTACGCCGAGCTGCGGGCCACGCCCGGCGTCGTCGTCTGTGTCGGCGGTGGCATCGGCACTCCCGAGGCCGCGTCGTCGTACCTGACGGGGGAGTGGGCGCGTCGTCACGACCTGCCGCCCATGCCGGTCGACGGTGTCCTGATCGGCACCGCCGCGATGGCCGCAGCCGAGGCCACGACGTCGCCGCAGGTCAAGCAGCTCCTGGTCGACACCCCCGGCACCGCGGCCTGGATCGGTGCAGGCAAGGCCGTCCGCGGCATGTCGTCGGGACGCAGCCAGCTCGGTGCCGACATCCACGAGATCGACAACACCGCGTCCCGCACGGGTCGCCTGCTCGACGAGGTCGCAGGTGAGGCCGACGCCGTCGCCGCGCGCCGCGACGAGATCATCGTGGCCCTCGACGCGACCGCCAAGCCGTACTTCGGCGACGTGGCCCACATGTCCTACGGGGCGCTCCTGGAGCGCTTCGCCGACCTGACGACGGTGCCTGACGACGAGGGCTCCGGTGCCTGGATCGACGTCTCCTTCCGCGACCGCTTCCACGAGCTGGCCCAGCGTGCCGAGGCGCGCCTCGCGGCGGCCGACCACGGCGAGGTGCCGACGCTGTTCGCCTCCCCGACCGACGTGGAGTCGGCGGCGGCCGCTCTGGCCGCGCTCCGTGCCGAGCACGCGGACCTCGACGAGATCGTGCTGCACCCCGCGGACGTGAGCTTCTTCCTCGCGGTCTGCCGCCGGCCCGGCAAGCCGGTCACGTTCGTCCCCGTCGTCGACGCCGACGTGCGCCGCTGGTGGCGCTCCGACTCGCTGTGGCAGGCCCACGACGACCGTTACGTCGCCGACGCCGTGTGCGTCATCCCCGGTCCGGTCTCGGTCCGCGGCATCACCCGCGTCGACGAGCCCGTCGCCGAGCTGCTGCAGCGCTTCGAGGACGAGACGATCGACGGCCTGCTCGCCGCCGGCCGCTCGACGTGCCGCGTTCCCGGTCGCCGTCGCGACGACCGTGCGCCCGGCGCGCTCGGTCTCGTGCTGGCCGCCCACGACGTCCTGTGGGCCGGGCGCACCGTGATCAACCCGGTCCACCGACTGGGTCACGGTCTGGGCGAAGGGTGGACCGTCACGACGGACACCCGCGCCGACCACGCACCCACGGGCGCCACGCTGACGGCGCTCGACGCACCGACCGAGACGGGGCGTGTCGTGCTGACCGTCCCGATCGGCGACGGACGGGCCGTGGAGCTGCCGATCGACGTCCCGGCAGGTGCCGCCCTCGGCGCCGCGCCGGTGATCACGGTCGAGACGGCAGCCGCGGCCATGACCGACCTGCTGCGCGGTGCAGCAGGCGGTTCCCTCCCGCGGCCGGGCGGGGACTCCCTCGTCCACGCCTGGTCGTGGGACCTGGTGGCCGACCACGCGGGGGTCACGAGCCCCACGGTGGCCGGCGCCGACGAGCTGGCCGAGGGCTTCGTGCCCGATGTCCTGGTCGGTCTCGCATGGCCGGCCGTCTTCGCCGAGCTCACGAGCGCCACGACCGCGTCGGGTCTGCCCGTCGTCGAGGGAGCCCTTGACCTGGTCCACCTCGACCACGAGATCGCGGTCAGCGAGCTTCCCGCCGACGGTGTGGAGCTCACGATCGCCGCGTCCCTCTCGGGCGTGGAGGACACGGAGGTCGGGCGGGTCGTCACGATCGACGTCGACGTGACCGCGGGCGGCGTCCTCGTCGCCACGCTGCGCGAGCGGCTCGCGATTCGCGGCCGTGCCGGGGCAGGCACCCTGACCGACCCCCGCCGCAGTGGCGGCGTGCTCGTCGACCCTCGCGACACCCCCCGGCGCACCCGGGCCAAGGTCCGTGCCGCGGCCCCGCTCGACATGCGCGCGTTCGCCGCGGTGTCGGGTGACCACAACCCGATCCACACGAGCGCTGCTGCGGCCCGCCTCGCCGGGCTCGGCGCCCCGATCGTCCACGGCATGTGGGTCTCGGCCCTCGCCCAGCGTGCCGTCGGTCGCCAGGTCGAGGGCTGGACGGCCTGCTTCCTCAGCCCGGTGCGCCTGGGCGCGGAGCTCGACGTCCGGGTCGAGCGTGTCGGTCTCGACCAGGGTGCCGAGGTCGTCGAGGTCACGGTCCGCGCCGACGGCGAGCTCGCGATGGCGGCGACGGCCCGAGTCGTGGCCCCCCGCACCGCGTACGTGTTCCCCGGCCAGGGCATCCAGCACGCGGGCATGGGCATGGACGGCTACCAGCGCTCCGCCGCCGCGCGTGATGTCTGGGACCGCGCCGACGCCCACACCCGCGAGGTCCTGGGCTTCTCGATCCTGACGGTCGTGCGCGACAACCCGACCGTCCTGGTCGCCAACGGTGCGACTCACCGCCACCCCGACGGCGTCCTGTTCCTGACGCAGTTCACTCAGGTCGCGATGGCCGTGCTCGGCTCCGCCCAGACCGCCGAGCTGCGCGAGTCCGGTGCGTTCGTCGAGGGCGCGGTCCTCGCGGGCCACTCCGTCGGCGAGTACAACGCGCTCGCGGCCGTCTCGGGCGTCATCCCGCTCGAGGCCGTCGTCGAGGTCGTGTTCCAGCGTGGTTCGGTCATGCACACCCTCGTCGAGCGCGATGCGCAGGGACGCAGCGACTACCGGCTCGCCGCGATCCGTCCGTCGCAGATCGGTCTGGACGACGCGACGGTCGGCGCCTACGTCGACGAGGTTGCCGAGCGCACGGGCGAGTTCCTGCAGATCGTCAACCTCAACCTGCGCGACTCGCAGTACGCGCTCGCCGGCAGCGTCCGCGGCCTGAAGGCCCTCGAGGCCGATGTCGCCGAGCGTCGCGAGCGTTTCGGGGGCAAGGGTGCGTTCATCCTGGTCCCAGGCATCGACGTGCCGTTCCACTCACGCGTGCTGCACGGTGGCGTCGACGACTTCCGGGCACGGCTCGACGAGCTGCTCCCCACGGAGATCGACCCCGACGTGCTGATCGGTCGCTACGTCCCGAACCTCGTGCCCCGCGCGTTCACGCTCGAGCGTGCGTACGTCGCCGAGGTCGCCGATCTCGTCGACCCCGACCACCAGGGGACGGGTGTCCTCCGCGGTGTCCTGGCCGACTTCGAGGCGTGGAGCTCCCGACCCGGTGCTCTGTGCCGCACCCTGCTGATCGAGCTGCTCGCGTGGCAGTTCGCCAGCCCGGTCCGCTGGATCGAGACGCAGGACCTGATGTTCGCCCCGCTCAGCGAGGGTGGGCTCGGCGTCGAGCGTCTCGTCGAGATCGGCGTCGGCCAGTCGCCCACGATCGCGAACCTCGCCTCGTCGACGCTGAAGCTGCCGGTCGGGTCGCACACGCGCCGTCGTGACACCGTCCAGGTGCTCAACGTCGAGCGGGACGCCGCCGCCGTGTTCGCGACCGACGAGGAGGTCGTCGTCGACGATGCCGACCTCGACTCGGGCTCCGAGACCTCGGGTGACGTTGCACCGACCGAGGCCGCTGCAGCACCCGCCGCCGCCAGCCCCGGCGGACCCGCGACCCAGACGGCCGCCGACCTGCCGTTCACCGCCTCGGCCGCCACCTCGGTGCTGATTGCCTGGTGGACCAAGCTGCGGCCCGAGCAGATCGGTGTCGCCGACACGATCGAGTCGCTGTGCGACGGCGCGTCCTCGCGTCGCAACCAGCTGCTGCTGGACCTCGGTGGTGAGCTCTCGCTCGGCGCGATCGACGGTGCGGCCGAGGCCGACATCGTGACGCTCGGCGCTCAGGTCGACGGTCTCGCCCGTGGCTACAAGCCGCTGGGTCCGGTGCTCTCGGCCGCGATCGGCGACCACCTCAAGAAGGTGCTCGGCCCGACCGGCAAGCGTCCCGCCGCGATCACCGACCGGGTGACGCAGACGTGGGGCCTCGGCGCCGGCTGGGCGCAGCACGTGCTCGTCCGCGTGGCGCTCGACACGCGCGAGGGAGCCAGCGTGCGCGGTGGCCAGCTCGGCGATCTGACGATCGGCTCGGCCGGTGACCTGGAGGCCGCGATCGACGCGGCCGTGGCCGCCGTCGCCGCCTCGAACGGCACCTCGGTGCAGATGCCGAGCAGCGGGGGCGGTGGCGGCGGCACGGTCGACGTCGAGGCTCTCGGCGAGCTGACCGCGCACATCGCGGGACCGGACGGCGCGCTCGCGTCGGCCGCCCGCATCGTGCTCGACCGGCTCGGTCTGGCCGACGTCGCGGACGTCGCGACCCCCAGCGAGTCCGACGCGGACGATGCTGCGGTGCTCGAGCTGGTCTCGACCGAGCTCGGACCCGACTGGGCCCAGCGCGTCGCCCCGGCGTTCGACGCGCGCCGAGCGCTGCTGCTCGACGACCGCTGGGCGTCGGCCCGCGAGGACCTGGCCCGGATCGTCCACGGGGACGACGTCACGGCGACGTTCACCGGCACGGGCGAGGTCGTCGCCCGCCAGGCGCGCTTCTGGGCCGGTGCTGTGACCGACCCGGCCCTCGTGACCCGCTTCGAGCAGATCGCGGCGGAGGCGACCGACACGTCGCCCGGCCCGTGGGCCGATGACGTCGCGGTCGTCACGGGTGCGAGCCCGGGATCGATCGCCGCTGCCGTGGTCGGCGAGCTGCTCGCCGGTGGAGCGACGGTCGTCGCGACCACGTCGTCGCTGGGTGCCTCGCGCCTGGCCGCGTTCCGCGACCTGTACCGCACCCACGCTCGGGGCGGCGCCACGCTGTGGGTCGTCCCCGCGAACATGGCGTCGTTCGTCGACGTCGACGCCCTGGCGTCGTGGGTCGTCGCCGAGCAGGTCGACACGTCAGGCCCGGTCTCGACGGTCGTCAAGCCTGCGCTGACCCCGACCCTCCTGCTGCCGTTCGCGGCTGGTCCCGTGCGCGGTGACCTGGCCGACGCGGGCCCGTCGAACGAGATCGACATGCGGATCCTCGTGTGGTCGGTCGAGCGACTGATCGGCGCGTTCGCGCTCCAGGGTCGCGCTCACGACATCGCCTCCCGCCTGCACGTCGTGCTGCCCGGCTCGCCCAACCGCGGCACGTTCGGCGGCGACGGTGCGTACGGCGAGGCCAAGGCCGCGCTCGACGCGATCGTGGCCAAGTGGCGTGTCGAGAAGCGCTGGTCGCAGCGCGTCTCGCTCGTGCACGCCCTGATCGGCTGGGTGCGCGGCACGGGCCTCATGGGGGGCAACGACCCGCTGGTCGAGGCCGTCGAGGCACGCGGAATCCGTACGTGGGCGACCGACGAGATGGCGTCTGCACTGCTCGAGACGTGCACGCCGCGCTCCCGCGACGAGGCGCTCACGAGCCCGCTCGTGCGCGACTTCACCGGTGGGCTCGCGGACGCGGACATCGACCTTCCGGGTCTCGCGGCCACGCTGCGTCGGCCCGTCGCAGAGCCTGATCCCGAGATCGCGACGATCAAGGCCCTGGCTCCGGCACCGACCGCGCCGCGTCAGGTCGCCGAGGCTCCGTCTTGGCCCGAGATCCCGGCTTCGCCCGAGGACCTGGTGGTCGTCGTGGGCGCCGGTGAGCTCGGCCCCTACGGCTCGTCGCGCACGCGCTTCGAGGCCGAGGTGGAGGACCGGCTGTCCGCCGCTGGCGTGGCCGAGATCGCGTGGAGCACGGGTCTGATCCGCTGGGAGAACGGCAGCTGGGTCGACACCGAGACCGACGAGGACGTGGACGAGGCCGACCTGGTCGAGCGCTACCACGACGTCGTGCGGGAGCGGGTGGGCGTGCGCAGCTACGGCGACGACCAGACCATCAAGGACCACACGGTCCCGCTGCTCGCCAGCGTGTTCCTCGACCAGGACCTCACGTTCACGGTGGGCACCCGCACGGAGGCCGACGCCATGAAGGCGGCGGACCCGGAGCACACGCGGATCATGGAGACGGCCGACGGGGACTGGACCGTGACCCGGCTCGCCGGCACCGAGATCCGGGTGCCGCGTCGCATGAAGCTGACCCGCACGGTCGGCGGCCAGATCCCGACGGGCTTCGACCCGACGGTCTGGGGCGTCCCGGCCGAGATGGTCGAGTCCGTCGACCGCGTGGCGCTGTGGAACCTCGTCTGCACCGTCGACGCGTTCCTGTCGAGCGGCTTCGACCCCTCCGAGCTGATGCGGTGGGTGCATCCCGCCTTCGTGGCCAACACGCAGGGCACGGGCATGGGCGGCATGTCGTCGATGCAGTCGCTCTACATCGACACACTGCTCGGCGAGGCCAAGGCCAACGACATCCTCCAGGAGGCGCTGCCGAACGTCATCGCGGCGCACGTCGTGCAGTCGTACGTCGGGTCGTACGGGGCGATGGTCCATCCCGTCGCCGCGTGTGCGACGACGGCGATCTCGGTCGAGGAGGGCGTCGACAAGATCCGGCTCGGCAAGGCGGAGTTCGTCGTGGCCGGCGGCTTCGACGACCTGAGCGCGGAGGGCATCATCGGCTTCGCCGACATGTCCGCGACGGCCGACACCGAGGCCATGCGCGCGAAGGGTCTG
>JAHEXN010000199.1 GCA_023252095.1 Actinomycetes bacterium
GCGCATGACGAAGGGAGGCCCCCACCGGTGATCCGGTGGGGGCCTCCCGCAGTCGTGCGTGGTGCCGGGTCAGCCGATGTCGCGGAAGGGCTGCACGCTGGCACCCAGCGCGTTGAGGCGCTCGGCGAGGTCCTCGTAGCCGCGGTGGATGACGTAGACATTGCGCAGGTAGGACGTGCCCGGCGCGGCGAGCATCGCCAGCAGGACGACCACGCCGGGGCGCAGCGCCGGCGGGCAGGTGACCTCGTTGGCGCGCCACCGGTTGGGGCCCTCGACGAGGACCCGGTGCGGGTCCATGAGCGTCACCTTGCCGCCGATCTTGTTGAGCTCGGTGAGGTAGATGGCGCGGTTGTCGTAGACCCAGTCGTGGATCGTCGTGGTGCCCTCGGCACACGCGGCGATGAGCGCGAAGAAGGGCAGGTTGTCGATGTTGAGGCCGGGGAACGGCATCGGGTGGATCTTGTCGATCGGGGCCCGCATCGGCGACGGGTAGGTCGTGACGTCGACCAGACGGGTGCGCCCGTTCTCGGCGAGGTACTCGTCGCTCTGGTCGTAGCGGAAGCCCATGTCCTCGAGCACCGCGAGCTCGATCTCCATGAACTCGATCGGCACGCGGCGGACCGTGATGCTGGACTGGGTGACGATCGCGGCGGCGATCAGGCTCATGGCCTCGATCGGGTCCTCGCTCGGCGCGTACTCGACGTCGCGGCTGATGCGGGTCTTGCCGGTCACGCGCAGGGTCGTGGTGCCGATGCCCTCGATCTCGACACCCAGCTCAGTCAGGAAGAAACAGAGGTCCTGGACCATGTAGTTCGGGCTGGCGTTGCGGATGATCGTGACGCCGTCGACCCGGGCTGCGGCGAGCAGCGCGTTCTCGGTCACGGTGTCGCCGCGCTCGGTCAGCACGATGGCCTTCTCGGGCACGTGCGGCGTGGCGTCGGCGTGATAGCTGCCCTCGGTCGCGACGACCTTGAGCCCGAAGTGCTTCAGGGCCGTCATGTGCGGCTCGACCGTGCGCGTGCCGAGGTCGCAGCCGCCCGCGTAGGGCAGCTCGAAGGTCGACTCCCGGTGGATCAACGGGCCGAGGAACATGATGATGCTTCGGGTGCGACGGGCCGCGGTCTCGTCCATCTGGTCGAGCTTGAGGACAGCCGGGACGACGAGCTCGAGGTCGTTGTCGGAGTTGAGCCAGCGCGTGCGGACGCCGATCGACGACAGCACCTCGAGCAGGCGATTGACCTCCTCGATGCGTGCGACCTTGCGCAGCACCGTGGTGCCCTCGTTGAGCAGGCACGCACACAGCAGGGCGACGCCGGCGTTCTTGCTCGACTTGACGTCGATCGAGCCGTGCAGCTCGGTGCCGCCGTGGACCCGGAGATGGCTCGGACCGGAGGAGCCCACGTTGACCAGGCCGGAGTCGAGCGCGCTGCCGATGCGCGCGACCATCTCCAGGGTCAGGTTCTGCGAGCCCTTCTCGATCCGGTTCACGGCGCTCTGGCTGCTGCCGAGCGACTCGGCCAGCTGGGCCTGCGTCTTGTTCGCCCGGATCCGGGCGTCGCGGATCATGGTGCCGATGCGCTTCAGGTAGTCGTCAGTCACTGCAACAGCGTATCTCGCATATGAGATACGACAAGCTCACGCCGTCGGCGTGTCCGCCGCAGGGGTCGGCGACGTCAGCATCAGCGCCACGACGACGCCGACGAGAGCCACGGCGCCGCCTGCGATCCCGAGCGGTCCGACCTCGACGGCCGGGTCGATCACGTCGAGCACCTCGGCCGTCACGACCTGGCCGGCGATCATGCACAGGCCGAGCACGAGCACGCCGTAGGCGTGCACCGCGATCGCGGCGACCATGATGAAGCCGATGCCGAGCACGCCGCCGAGGTAGAGCCAGCCTGTCGCCGGCAACGCGCCGACGTGCCCGTCGACCAGGAACGAGGCGGCGAGGAGCACGAGCAGCGCCGTCGTGCCGACGACGAAGTTGTTCCACGTCGTGGCGGGGGAGCCGACGACCTTCGACACGCGCCCGTTCAGCGCCTGCTGCACGGCCTGCGCCACACCGGTGGCGAAGGCCAGGAGCGCCAGGGCGAGCGTCAGCCACGTGGCGCCGGTCTCGATCTGGTCGAGCGCCTTGAGCAGCACGGCCACGATCGCGAAGGCCGCGGCCACGGCGCGCCCGGTCGATGCTCGCTGGGCACCGCCGGGACCGAACCCGATGTGGTCGACGACGAGCGAGCTCAGGGACTGACCCGCGGTGAAGGCCACGATGAACAGCGCCACGCCGATCGTGCCGACCGCGATGCCCTGGCTCGCGACGAAGAACGCCCCGCCGAGACCACCGAGCAGCTCGTGCCACCGCAGCCGCTTGACGGCGCGGGCGTGCGCGAGTCGCCGCATCGAGGCGCGGCCCGAGATCGTGGCCAGCACGACGACTGACATGACCGCGAGGCCGCTGCCGAAGCTGATGACGGCCGCGAGCGAGCCGGCACGCAGACCAGACCCGATCTCGTCGGCCAGAGCACCGTTCACCCGGGACTGCAGAGCCACGAGGGCGCCGGCCAGCACCATGAGCGGAACCATGGCGGCCCGCGGGAACGTCCGGGTCACGCGATCGCGCCCGTCGGGTCGACCTCGGTGCCGTCGGTCTGGTCGAGCCGGCGCAGGTCGTCGACCCCGCCGTGATTCGCGACGTGGTTCCAGTAGATGTCGTAGGCCAGGGCCAAGATCGTGCAGTCGTGGACCGGGAACGCCACGCGCGGCGCGACCCGCTGCAGGAACTCGACCGTCTCGGAGATATTCGCCCAGGGCGCGCCGAGGGGGAGAGCCAGGACGTCGACCCCGTGGGGCGTCGTGCCGTAGCTGTCGCCCGGGTGGAAGAACGTCGGCTCGCCCGGTGCCGTGACGAGCACGCCGACGTTGTCCACGACCGGGATCGTCGGCAGGATCTCGGCGTGCTCTCGACCTGCGCCGGTCAGCACGAGACCGCCGACCTCGTGCCGGTCGCCGTCGGTATGGGCCCGCCAGTCGCCGCCGAGCTCCTCGGCCGTCATGGGATCGGCGAGCAGCAGCGCGTCCGGGTTGGCCGCGAGCAGGGCGGGCACGCGGTCGCGATCGAGGTGGTCGGGATGCTGGTGGGTCACGACGACAGCGTCGAGGTGCTCGAGGCCGAACGCCGCGGGGGAGCTGAAGGTGCCCGGATCGATCAGGACACGGTGCCCCGCTGACTCCACGAGCACGGCGGCATGTCCGAGACGGGTGATCTGCACCGGTCCATCATGCGCTCAGCCGTTCAACTGCCCCACGTCCGGGGCGTCGTCGCCGAAGTAGCGGTACATCTGCTCGTCGCGGTAGGCACGGGCCCACCGGTCGATCCGGCGCCGCCCCCACGCGGTCCGCATCAGCACGCCGTACCTCCAGAGATTGCCCGGGACCACGAGCGCCGTGGCCCACGGCAGCCGCACGGGAAGACGCAGGTCGGCCAGGCCCCGACGGCCCAGGAACGGGCGGAGCATGCTGAGCAGCCGGCGGGGCGCGTACCAGCGGTGGAACGCCGAGAAGTGGCGGAAGTGCAGGTCGGCCTGCGCCTCGACGATCGAGCCGGCGAGCTGTGCACCGGCCTCCGTCACGTCGTCCTGGGCCAGGAGCACGTGGTAGTTCAACCGGTGCTGCTCGCGCTCGGTGTCGAACAACCAGTCCTCGTCGACGCCCATGACCCACCCGACGTACTTCCACAGGTGCATCACCGCGAGCGACTCCTCACGTGTGACCGTGACGCCGAGGGCCCGGACACCGAGGAGCAGCGCGCCGGTGAAGAGCCCCAGCGTCGCGGCCTGGTCGGTCTGGTTGATCGGACGGCCCCAGTGCGCCGAGTCCCAGTCCGCATGCCTGTCGAAACGGTGGTTGACCAGCGCGTGCATCAGCCGGACGTGGGCCGTGAGCTTCCAGCCGGCTCCGTCGCGGAGCATCGCGTCGTGCTCGGTCACGGCGATGCTCCACGCTTGCGTCTCGGCGAGCCGGCGCCGGGTCATGTCGCCGGTCAGACCCCCCGTCGCCACGAGCAGGTCGGTGGGGCCGCCGAAGCGGTAGCCGCCGATCAGCGACAGCTGCAGCAGGACGTCGCCAGCGTTGCGGCCCAGACGCCGGTAGACCTCGCCTCCGCGGTTCATCAGGTCGACGTCGACCCAGTCGGGCGTGTCCTCGAGCATCGCGAAGAACTCCCGCAGCGCCGGGGGAGCGTCGGGGACCGCGTCGACCCCGTGCGCCAGCGCGCGGTGAAACTGGTCGAGGCGGACACGATCGTCGCCCTTCGACCGGATCGCGGCGGCGAGCCGGGCCCCGGCCTCGTCGACGGTCCAGAACCGCTCGCCGATGCGCGTCATGAGGTCCTCGTCGACCTCGCGGACACGGCCGACGACCCGGAGCATCTTGCCGATCGCGGCGCCGCGCGCCTCGGCGGCGCGGAACCGCGTGGGCGGCGCCGGGGGAGCGAGGGGGTCCGTGACGTCGGGGAATGCTGGTGCTGCCATACCAGGAGCGTGACACGAGCAATTACTCGCATACAATTCGCGTCATGACGACATCGCGCCCCGGACTGCGCAAGTCCCCGCAGCAGGAACGGTCGAAGCACATGGTCGACCGGATCGTCGCGGCCGGCCGCCAGGTCCTGGGCGAGCACGGCTACGAGCGGGCCACGACCAACCGCGTCGCCGAAGCCGCCGGCATCAGTCCCGGATCGCTCTACCAGTACTTCCCGAACAAGGAAGCGGTCCTGTCGGCCGTGGTCGACGCGTACTCGACGGAGATCGCCGAGCAGCTCACCGCCGTCGTGACCGAGCACCTCGACCGGCCACCGCTCGAGCTCATGCGGGCGTCGTACGAGGGACTGCTCGAGATCCTGGAGTCGAACCGCGAATACGTGCGACTCATGGCACGGGAGCTGCCCCGTGCTCGCGTCGCGCCGCATGTGGACCAGCTCGAGCGGCGCCTCAGCGAGCTCGTCGGCGCGTACCTGGCCGTGTCGCGGCCGACCGACCGCGTCAAGCCGGCCGTCTCGGCGTGGCTGCTCGTGCGCATGGTCGAGCACCTGTGCGTGCAGTGGGTCCTGGAGGAACCGGGGTTCTCGCGGGAGACGCTCGTCGACGAGCTCATGCACCTCAGCGCCGCCCACCTCGCACCCACCTGATCGACGCCCGGCTCCGAAGTCCTCACATGTCCTTCCTCGCCGACGCCCAGGCCGTCCTGACGGGTGCGATCGCGCGGTTGACCGTGCACTACGGCCGCGATCGGGTCTTCGCCGGTGGTGACCTGCCTGGTCCCCGTCGCCTGAAGGTCCCGACGCGTCACGGTCGGGTCAGGTGCGAGGTCTACACCGATCCCCACCGCACCGACCCGGCTCCGGTGCACGTGCACCTCCACGGCGGCGCGTTCCTGATGCGGTACCCGCGGATGGACGACTTCTGGTGTCGCTACCTCGTGGCCGAGGCGGGTGTCACGGTCGTCAACGTCGACTACGACATCGCCCCTCGCCGCCGGTACCCCGTCGCGCAGGAACAGGCGCACGACGTCCTCGCCTGGGTGCAGCGGTACGGCGACTGGGACCGGAGCCGGCTGACGGTCAGCGGGTTCAGCGCAGGCGGCAACCTCGCCGCGTCGGCCTGCCTCCAGGCGGCCGACCTCGGAACCCCCCTGCCGCGCCTGCAGCTGCTCGGGGTCCCCTCGCTCGACGTCTCGACGACCGACAAGCCCGCGCCGTCGGGCGCCATGATCTCCCCGGCCGTGATCGACCTCGTGCGGAAGACCTACTTCCGTGACGCGGACCGCCGGACCGAGCCCTACGCCTCGCCACTGCTCGCGACGTCGCTCGCCGGGCAGGCACCAGCCTTCGTCGTCACGGCCTCCCGCGACCGACTGCGTGCCGAGGCCGTCGCCTACGTCGCCCGGCTCCAGGACGCAGGGGTGCCGGTGGAGCACCTCGACCTCGTGGGTCGCGACCACTACTTCCTCGACGGGCCGGCAGAAGACGCCCGTCGCGTCATGCAGACGATGGCGACAGCCGTCGCGAACGCCTGACACGATGTGCTCATGACGACGCCCGAGCGCGAGATCCTGACCTGGGAGCTGTTCGGCACGGCAAGCCGTGAGCTCGCCGCCTCGGTGCACGCCGACGGCTTCGCGCCCGACGTCGTGCTCGGCATCGCTCGTGGCGGGCTCGTGCCGGCCGGAGCCATCGCCTACGCGCTGGACTGCAAGAACCTGTTCACGATCAACGTCGAGTTCTACACCGGCATCGGCACGACCCGGGACGCCCCGGTCCTGCTCCCTCCGTACCTCGAACCTGCGGAGCTCGACGGCAAGAGCGTGCTCGTGGTCGACGACGTCGCCGACAACGGCCGGACGCTCGAGCTCGTCGTGGACCTCTGTCGCGGGCACGGCGACGACGTCCGCACCGCGGTGCTCTACGACAAGCCTCGATCGGTGGTGACCCCCACCTACACGTGGCGAAGCACCGAGAAGTGGATCAACTTTCCGTGGTCAGAAGCACCGCTCGTCGACCGCACCGGGGTCCTCGACGTGTGACCCACTGCGGATCAGGCAAGACTCGGACCATGAGCGAATCCGCGACACCCGTCACGACGTCCCAGTTCCTCGCCGA
>JAHEXN010000200.1 GCA_023252095.1 Actinomycetes bacterium
ATGACCGGTATCCCCGACGCCCCCGTCGCCGACGTCCGTCCGACCGTCCGCCGCTTCCACGGAGACGAGTTCGTCGACGAGTACGAGTGGCTCCGCGACGTCGAGGACCCGGACGTCCTGGCTCTGCTCGAGGCCGAGAACGCCCACACCGACGCGCGCACGGCACACCTCGCCGAGCTGCGCGAGACGATCTTCGGCGAGATCAAGGCCCGTACCCGCGAGACCGATCTGTCGGTCCCGGTGCGCCACGGCGCGTGGTGGTACTTCAGCCGCACGGTCGAGGGGCTCTCGTACGCGATCCGCAGCCGCTGCCCCGCGACGCCTGGTGACTGGAACCCGCCGGCGATCGAGGCCGGGGTCGATGCGCCGGGCGAGCAGGTGCTGCTCGACTCCAACGCACTCGCGGAGGGTCATGAGTTCTTCTCCCTCGGCGCCTTCAGCCTCACCGACGACGACACGCTCCTGGCGTACTCGACCGACACCACGGGCGACGAGCGGTACACGATCCGCTTCAAGGACCTGCGCACGGGCGAGGAGCTCGCCGACGAGATCCCCGGCACGAGCGGCGGCGCCACCTGGTCGGCCGGCGGGACCCACGTCTTCTACACCACGGTCGACGACGCCTGGCGCCCTCACCGCGTCTGGCGGCACCGCCTCGGCACCCCGGTCAGCGACGACGTGCTGGTCCACGAGGAGACCGACGAGCGCTTCTTCACGGGCATCGGGCGCACCCAGTCCGAGAAGTACCTCGTGATCGGCGCCTCCTCGAAGATCACGAGCGAGTCCCGCCTGCTCCCGGCCGACGACCCCGAGGGCGAGTTCCGCGTCGTCCTCGAGCGCAGCACGGGCATCGAGTACTCCGTCGAGCACGCCGTCGTCGGCGGGAAAGACGTGCTGCTGGTCCTGCACAACGACGGCGCACCGGACTTCGAGCTCGTCGCGACCGACCTCGAGCCGGTCCTCACGACCCCCCTGACCTCGGCCCGCGACGGCCGCGTCGTCGTGCCCGCCCACCCGGACCTCCGCCTCGAGGACGTCGACGTCTTCGCCCGCCACCTCTTCGTCTCCTATCGCCGTGCCGCGCTCACGCGGATCGGCGTGCTGACGATCGACCCTGCCCACCCGGGCGGTTTCGGACCGCTGCGCGAGGTGCCGTTCGACGAGGAGCTCTTCTCCGCAGGCCTCGGCGCCAACGCGGAGTGGGACCAGCCGCTCGTCCGGATCGGCGTCGGCTCGTTCATCACCCCGGCCTCGGTGCTCGACCTCGATCCCGACACGTTCGAGACCGTGCTGCGCAAGCAGGCCGAGGTCCTCGGCGGCTACGACCCGGCCGACTACGTCCAGCACCGCTCATGGGCCAGGGCGAACGACGGCACGCTCGTGCCGGTCTCGATCGTCGCCCGGGCCGACACGCCCCGCGACGGCACCGCGCCGGCCCTGCTCTACGGCTACGGCGCGTACGAGATCAGCATCGACCCCGGCATGTCCGTCGCGCGTCTGTCGCTCCTGGACCGCGGCTTCGTGTTCGCCGTGGCCCACGTCCGGGGCGGCGGCGAGATGGGCCGCTCCTGGTACGACCAGGGCAAGCTCGAGCACAAGCGGAACTCGTTCACCGACTTCGTGGCCGCGGCCCACCACCTCGTCGCGGAGGGATGGACGAGCCACGACCGCCTGGTCGCGGAGGGCGGCAGCGCTGGCGGGCTCCTGATGGGAGCCGTCGCCAACCTCGCGCCCGACTCCTTCCGCGGCGTGCTGGCGGCCGTGCCGTTCGTCGACGCGCTCACGTCGATCCTCGACCCCTCGCTGCCGCTCACGGTGATCGAGTGGGACGAGTGGGGCGACCCGCTGCACGATCCCGAGGTCTACGCCTACATGAAGTCGTACACGCCCTACGAGAACGTGCAGGCCCGTCCGTACCCGGCGATCCTCGCGGTCACGAGCCTGCACGACACGCGTGTCAGCGTCGTCGAGCCGGCGAAGTGGATCGCCCGGCTCCGCGCCACGACGACGGGCGCCGCCCCGATCCTGCTCAAGACCGAGATGCACGCCGGTCACGGCGGCGTCAGCGGCCGCTACGACTCCTGGCGCGAGCGGGCCTTCGAGCTCGCGTGGATCATCGACACCGCGGCGCCGGGAGGGGGCGGCCCCGAGACCCTGGCGTGAGCCGCGACACGCCGGAAATTCCGGCCTAAGAACAGACTGAGAGCGGAATCCTCAGGACACCCCGTGCGTTGACCCCGTACAGACCCACGATTGGGAGGCGCACCATGAGCACGAAGACGGACACCCGAGTCCGCGAGTCCGAGGGCAAGGACAGCGTCGGCATGTACCTGGCCGAGATCGCACGGACCCCCCTCCTCGACGCCCAGCGCGAGGTCGAGCTGAGCCGCACCATCGAAGCCGGTCTGTTCGCCCAGCACCTGATCGAGACCGGCCGCGTCGGCCGCGCCAAGGGCGGCGCGCCCAAGCGCGCGACGCTCGAGGAGCTGGAGTGGATCGCCGCCGAGGGCGAGCACGCGATGCAGGAGTTCATCCAGGCCAACCTGCGGCTCGTCGTCTCGATCGCCCGCAAGTACGGCCGGTCGGCGATGCCGATGCTCGACCTGGTCCAGGAGGGCAACACCGGCCTGATCCGCGCGGTCGAGAAGTTCGACTACAGCAAGGGCTTCAAGTTCTCGACGTACGCCACGTGGTGGGTGCGTCAGGCCATCACGCGTGGCATCGCGCAGCAGGCCCGTGTGGTCCGTCTGCCCGTCCACGTCGTCGAGGAGCTCAACCAGGTCACCGCGGCACGCCGCAACCTGGAGCGCGAGCTCGGCTACGACCCGGATCCGGCCGAGATCGCGATGGTCCTCGACATGGACGTCGATCGCGTGATCGACCTGATGTCCTGGGGACGCGACCACGTCAGCCTCGACACCCCCGTCGACGACGACGGCGACACCTCGCTGGGCGACCTGATCGCCCGCGAACAGGCGCCGGGCCCCGACGAGAGCGTCATGTCCGATGCCACGCGTCAGCTTCTGGGTGGTCTGATCGACCACCTCGGCGACCGTGAGGCCGATATCGTCCGTTCCCGCTTCGGCCTGCTCGACGGCCGTCAGCAGAAGCTCGCCGACATCGGCAAGCGGCACGGCATCAGTGCCGAGCGGGTGCGTCAGCTCGAGCGGGAGGCGTTGGCGACCCTGCGTCGCATCGCCGATCCTGACCTCGCCGCCTAACGGACCGAGAGCTCCTGCCAGAGGTCACGCACCGCGGCGGTGAGCTCCTGGAGAGAGCCGCTGTTGTCGACCACCACGTCGGCGACAGCGGCTCTGTCGTCGCGGGACGCCTGCGCGCCGATGCGCGCCTGGGCCTCGTCGACCGACATGCCACGGTCGCGCACCAGCCGGTCGACCTGGACCTGCACGGGGACGTCGACGACCACGACGACGTCGCAGTCGGCGTACGCGCCCATCTCGACAAGCAGGGGGTTGTCGTGCACCACGACGGCGCCGGGACCCGCTTCGGTCTCACGACGGACGGCGAGCTCCCGGATGGCCGGATGGGTGATGGCCTCGAGGTCGCGCCGGGCTGACTCCTCGGAGAAGACGATGGCGCCGAGGGCCGGACGGTCGAGAGACCCGTCAGCCGCCAGCACGCCGGCCCCGAATCGCTGGACGATGGCGGCCAGGCCCGGACTGCCGGGCTCGACGACCTCACGCGCGATGAGGTCGTAGTCGATCACGACGGCACCGTGCTCCCGCAGCAGGGCGCTCACCGTGCTCTTGCCGGAGCCGATGCCACCGGTCAGTCCGACGCGAACGGCGGTGCCCATGTCTCGCGACTCAGCTCGTGGCGGCGTCGCCGGAGGTCGTGACGTGCACGTGGTCCATGTGGTTGGCCGTGGCACTGCCGCGATCGCTCATGCCGCGCCACCCGGAGCCGGGCTCCCAGATGCGCTGACGCCAGATGACCTGGGTCATGCCGAGCTTCTCGCGGTTGTCGATCACGAACTGGGCGATCTCGTCGCCGAGAGCCTTGTCGGAGACCATGATGTCGAGCGCGCGGCCCGTGGGGTGGCCCGAGCTGTTCGAGCGCGCGGCCCGACCGCCGTAGGTGGCGATCTCCGGGAACTTCGCGCAGACGGCGCGGTAGACCTTGATCGTGTCGGGCTGGAGGCCCTTCTCGACTCCCGCGCCGCGGGCGCAGGGCGCCGTGCCGAGGGGCTCCTCGACCGAAAGCGTGCCGGTGGCGACCCAGCGGGGCACGTCGTTGAGCAGGACCTGGGTCCAGTCGCCCTCGACGACGCCCGTCACGAGGACCTGGGTGCCCTCGGCGGCCTGGCCGAGCACGGGGGCGGTCGGCGCGGCGTCGGAGCGGATCTCGGCATCGCTCGTGACCCACAGGACGCCGGTGGCCTGCTGAGCCGTCTCGGTCTGCGTGGCGAGCACGGGACGCTCGCCGCTACGGCTGACCTCGCTGGCCTGGACCGCGGTGACGCGGTCGGGCGAGACCGGCAGGTCGGCGCTCGGGTGAGCGGCCACGGCAGCCGTGGCGACGGCGAGTGCACCGACTCCGACGGTGGGCAGGACGACCCGGCGCAGCTGGAGCTGCCAGAAGGTCGGACCCCGCCTGTTCGGGGTCGCTCGTACGTCCGCCCGTCGTTTGCCGGGAGAACCCACAGTAAAACCACCTTCAGACGTTGGACACGACACGAGGCGCGGACCGACGACGCGGCCGCCCCTCGACTGAACCATACTGACATGAGCATGGGCGTCAATCGCCCGTTTCAGGCGACGCAGTGTGAGGCATCTCACGCGAAGCACCATTCCAGGAGGGGCGTGCGGACTCAACCGGCGATCCACAGGGCCGCGTCGAGCACCGCGCGGCAGCGGCGCATGGCGGGCGCCCTGCACGGCTCGGGCCTGCGGCACGGCGACCGCATCGCCCTCCTGACGCCCGGCACGACCGCCACGGTCGACCTCGTCCTGGCGGCGTCGCGCAGCGGTCTCGTCCCGGTGCCGCTCGACCCGCGGCTGACCCCGCGTGAGCGTGCGGTGGTCCTCGACCAGGTCGAGCCGACCCTCGTGGTCGACGACCCCGGGGTGCTCGACGAGATCGGCACCGGCCCCGAGCGGGACCTCGATCCCTACCCGCGCTGTCGACCCATGCACTTCACGTCGGGCACCACGGGACGCCCCAAGGGCGTGTGGTCGGGCTGGCTCTCGCCCGAGCACGCCGAGGCCGCCGCCCTCGAGGAGCGCGCCCTGTGGGGCTTCTGCGCCGACGACCTCAACCTCGCGGTCTCGCCGCTCTACCACTCCGCTCCCCTGCGGTTCGCGATCGGGACACTGCTGGCGGGAGGGTCCGTCGCGGTCGTGCCGTTCGAACCGGTGGCGGTGGCCGAGGCGCTCCTGGACCTGGCCCCCACGACGATGTTCTGCGTCCCGGCGCACCTCCAGCGGCTGTTCGCCCTGGAGGACGAGTCCGGCAAGCGCCTGGAGACCGCCTCGCTGCGCCTCGTCGCCCACGCCGGCGCGCCGTGCCCGACCCCGGTCCGCGTCCGCGCCCACGACGAGCTCGGTGTCGACGTCGTCTGGGAGTTCTACGGCTCGACCGAGGGCCAGTTCACCGCCTGCTCCGCCGCGGAGTGGCAGGAACGGCCCGGCACGCTCGGACGCGCGCGCCCCGGCCGGACCGTCTGGACCGACGACGACGACCAGATCTGGTGCGCCGTCCCTCCGTGGGCGCGTTTCGAGTACTGGCGTGACCCGGAGAAGACTGCGTCGGCGTGGACCGACTCGCCCCACGGGCCGTCGTTCACGGTCGGCGACCTGGGCCGGGTCGAGGACGGGCACGTCTTCCTCGACGCCCGACGCACCGACCTGGTCATCACGGGCGGGGTCAACGTGTACCCGGCCGAGGTCGAGGACGTGCTCGGCGCCGTTCCCGGAGTCAGGGACGTCGCGGTGTTCGGCCGACCGGACGACCGGTGGGGTCAGAGGGTGTGCGCCGCCTGGGTCGGCGACGCCTCGGAGGACGACCTCCGCGCCGTCGCGGCCGAGCAGCTGGCGCCGCCCAAGCGACCCAAGGAGTACGAGCACCTCGCGGAGCTGCCACGGACGGCCACGGGCAAGGTCAGACGCACCGAGCTGGCGTGAGCAACCGCTCCCCGAGATCTGGCGAAAGCCGTCGCGCTAGGCGGGTTCGAGGCAGCTGAACTGCTTGCGGTACGCGAGAGGGGCCACGCCGCGCGCCTGGGTGAAGTGGTGCCGCAGGGTGGCGGCGTTGCCGAATCCGACGCGGGTGGCGATCTGCTCCACTGACAGGGTCGAGTTCTCGAGCAGCTCCTCGGCCAGTGCGACCCGCTGACCCGTGATCCACTGCAAGGGCGTGGTGCCGGTCTCGTCGCGGAAACGGCGGGCGAACGTGCGCGGTGACATGTGCGCCTGTCGCGCCAGACGGTCGACCGTCAGCGGCTCGTCGAGGTGCGCGGTGGTCCACGCCAACAGCGGCGCGAGGGTCTCGGCCTCCTCGGCGCGGACGGGCGCCCGCACGAACTGCGCCTGTCCGCCGTCGCGGTGCGGCGGCACGACGATGCGTCGGGCCGTGGTCGCGGCGACACGCGCACCGTAGTGGCGGCGCAGCAGGTGCA
>JAHEXN010000201.1 GCA_023252095.1 Actinomycetes bacterium
CTGGCTGGAGGCACGTGGGGAACCCAGGAGCTCCTTCACGGCATCCGCCGCTCGGGCGACCTTCCGCGGACCTCAGACCGCCTGGGCTTCCTTACTCGCACCAACTCCGAGGCTCTGTGCGCCGCGAGCACCAAGGTCAGCAACCGCAAGAAGTACGACTTCCACCACGGCGTCGCCATCACCTCATCCATCCACCCAGATGAGAACACCCACGTCGAACCGGTCAGGTACGGCATCGGCTCCGGGATGATGGGCACCCTTCTGACGTTGATGACCGATGGTGGAGGCCGAACACCCCGATGGCTCCGGTGGATCGGCCAGGTCATTCGTCATCCCGGTCGATTCGCCTCGTCGATCTTTGGGCTCGGCAGCTGGCCCCAGCGCACCATCATCGCGTTGGTGATGCAGACTCACGACAACTCGATCACCGTGTTCCCGAAGAAGCGCGGCCGGAAGGTCCGTCTGACCTCGAAGCAGGGTCACGGGCTGCCCAACCCGACATGGATCCCTGCGGGCAACGACATCGTGCGCTCCATGGCCGACAAGATCGACGGTGGCTCGTACAGCACCATCGGCGAGGTCTTCAACATTCCGATGACGGCCCACTTCCTGGGCGGATGCCCGATCGGCGACTCACCGCAGAGCGGTGTGATCGACCCGTATCACCGTCTCTACGGCCACCCCGGGATCCATGTCGTCGATGGAGCTGCCATCTCGGCGAACCTCGGCGTCAACCCCAGCCTGACGATCACGGCGCAGGCCGAGCGGGCCATGTCGCTCTGGCCCAACAAGGGCCAGGACGATGAACGGCCGGCGCTCGGGACGTCGTACGAGCGTCTCGCCGCCGTGCGACCTGAGCACGAGGTCGTGCCCCCGTCGGCTCCTGCTGCCCTGCGGCTTCCCTTGTTCGTCGTGCAGACCCCGAAGACCGAGCCCGCAGCTGCGCCTCAGGCCACCGGATTCGGCGGGTGACGGCCGTTCAGGACTCGCCCCGACCTGAGGGCGAGACCCCGAAGGACCCAGCACCTCCCACCAGGGCCGAGATCGAGCGCGAGGCTTTGACCTTCAACCCTTTCGCCAAGGTCCTCAACGGATTCGGCCTGGTGGGCGATTTCTACAGGTTCTGCGGACGAACCTTCCGGACCATGTTCACGCGGCGGCCCGTCGTCGACGAGATCGTGCAGCAGGCCTGGTTCATCTCGTCGGTCTCGATCATGCCCGCCATCATGGTCTCGATCCCGCTGTGCATGATCATCGTCTTCCAGGTCAACCAGCTGCTGATCCAGATCGGGGCCGTCGACCTCGCCGGCGCCGGTGCCGCCGTTGCGGTGATCCGAGAGATCGGTCCGATCGTCAGCGTCCTGGTGGTCGCCGGCGCCGGTGCCACAGCGGTGTGCGCCGACCTCGGCGCACGCAAGATCCGTGAAGAGATCGACGCCATGGAGACGCTCGGCATCGATCCGATCCACCGTCTGGTGGTGCCGCGAGTCATCGCTTCCACGGTCATCGCGGTCGCACTGAACGGCATGGTGTCGATCGTCGGCCTGGCCGGCGCCTACTACTTCTCCGTGGTGCTCCAGGGGGCCACTCCGGGGCTGTTCATTGACGGTCTCACGCTGCTGGTGGGCACACCCGACTTCTGGGCCTCGAGCCTGAAGGCTGCGGTCTTCGGCCTCCTGGCCGGACTTGCAGGCTGCTACCTCGGCCTGAACGCCAAGGGTGGGCCGAAGGGAGTCGGTGAGGCCGTCAACCAGACCGTCGTCCTTGCCTTCCTGATGCTGTTCGCTGCGAACACCATCATCACGTCGATCTTCCTGCAGCTGAAGGGGGCCTGACATGTCGTCAGAGAGTGGCGCCGCGCTTCGTCGCCGAGTCGGTTCGGTCGCCACAGCGCCCGTGAGGTCGATCTCGGACCTCGGCGGTCAACTGATGTTCTATGCACGGGCGATCGCCTGGATTCCGATGGTGGTGCGCAAGTACCCCAAGGAGATCCGCCGGCTCCTCGCTGAGGTCAGCATGGGGTCGGGCGCCATGGCGGCGGTCGGAGGCACGGTGTTCGTCGTGTTCTTCCTGTCGCTCGCCATCGGCATCCAGGTCGGTCTCGAGGCCTTCACCACCTTCGGCAACATCGGTGTGGGAGCGCTCTCCGGCTTTTTCTCCGCCTACTTCAACACCCGCGAAGCCGCGCCGATCATGGCGTGCATCGCGTTGACGGCCACGGTCGGAGCGGGCTTCACGGCGCAGCTCGGCGCCATGCGCGTCAGCGAGGAGATCGATGCACTCGACGTCATGGCGGTCCCTTCGGTGCCGTACCTCGTGACGACCCGGATCGTCGCCGGCATGATCGCGGTCGTCCCGCTGTTCGCGATCGGCCTGATCACGATGTTCCTCGCGACGCAGGTCATGGTCACGGTGGCGTTCGGACAGGCCACGGGAACGTACCAGCACTACTTCGACACGTTCCTCGTGCCGGGAGACGTCGCTCTGGCCGGCCTCAAGGTGCTGCTGACGGCCGTCATCATCATGTGCGTCTGCTGCTACTACGGCTACACCGCCAGCGGGGGACCGGCTGGTGTGGGCCGATCCGTTGGCCGTGCCGTCCGGACGTCACTGATCACGGTGATGGCCATCGACCTGGTCTTCGGTATCGCCTTCTGGGGCGCGCCGACGGTCTACATCGCGGGCTGAGGGCACATGAACGAGACCAAGAGACTCCTGTCGGGCGTGGCCTTCATCGCCATGATCGTGTTGATCGCGGTTGCCACCGTGATGTCCTACCAAGGCAAGTTCACCTCGACGCAGTCCTTCACCGTCACCAGCGACCGTGCGGGCCTGACTTTGACGGCCGGGGCGACCGTGAAGCTGCGCGGCGTGCAGGTCGGGGAAGTCTCCTCGGTCGAGCCGTCGGGTGACGGCGCCATCATCACGGTCGACGTCTACAGCGACAAGGTCGACATGATGACGTCCGACCTGACCGTCCAGATCGTTCCGCCGACGGCGTTCGGTGCCAAGTACGTCCAGCTCAGCGGAGACGTTGGCAACCCCGGTGAGCAGCTCGCCGAGGGCGACCAGCTCCAGGCCGACGCGGTCACCGTCGAGGTCAACGACGTCTTCACCGACCTGGCGGGCGTCCTGTCGGCAGCGGGTGCGGATCGAGTCAACCAAGCCGTCACCGCCACGGCCGACCTGCTCGAAGGCCAGGGCGACACGTTGAACACCCTGGTCGGCGATGTCGACACCTACCTCGGTGAGCTCAACACGACTCTCGGTGATCTGGACAGCGACCTCGAGCGAGCCCAGTCGGTCGTCGACATCTACGACCAGGCGGCTCCGGACCTGCTGACGACCCTGACCCAGCTCACCACGACGGCGGACACGTTGTCCGATCGCGAGGGGCAGATCGATCAAGTGCTGACCGACGTCTCGACGTTCACGGCAACAGCCCAACCGTTCGTGGCCGACAACAGTCCGCGCGTCGCCAGCGTGCTCGATCTCCTGAGGTCCCCCACCGACATGCTCCGCAACTACTCGTCCAACCTCCAGTGCATCTTCGAGGGAACGGCCAGCAACGCCGAGCTCGCGACCCAGGCCGTGGGCGGGGCCAAGCCCGGCATCAGCGTCTACACGCGTCTGCAGCCGACCGACCGCGGATTCTCCGTCGAGGACAACCTCTACCGCATCGGTCCGGACCTGGGCCCGAACTGCTTCGGGCTGCCGTCCATCTCCCAGACCGACTCCGAAGCGGCCGGTTACGACTTTGGTACAGGTGACCCGCACGACGCGGGTGACGTCAAGGGTCCGGGCGGCGAGCTCGCGACGACGTTCTTCGGGACCTTCTCCGGACTGCTGGGCCTGCGATGAAGAAGCTCTTGGACATTCTGCGGATCAAGCGCAGCACCCGCGGCGACCTCGTCAAGCTCACGATCTTCCTCGTGGTCGCGAGCTTCCTGACGGCCTACCTGTACGTGGTCACGGCCAACGACCGCTCGGGCGACGCTCGCCCCTTCGCGGCCCGCTTCGAGAACATCTCGGGCCTCGAGGTAGGCAGCGACGTGCGAGTCGCCAGCGTCGTGGTCGGCAAGGTGTCGGACATCGATGTCGCCAGCGACGGGATCGTCACGGTTTCGTTCGACCTCAATCGCAAGGTCGAGCTGACGGACCGGAGCACGGCCACCGTCCGATACAAGAACCTCATCGGTGACCGGTTCCTACAGCTCGGGCAAGGCGAACCGGGCGGCACGGCCCTGAAGCAAGGGGAGGTCATCGCTGTGGAGCGGACGTCAGCCGCTCTCGATCTCGATACCCTCCTCAACGGCTTCAAGCCGCTCTTCGTGGGGTTGAACCCCCAACAGGTCAACCAACTCTCCGAGGACCTGATCCTCGTGCTGCAGGGACAGGCCTCCGAGATCACGAGCCTGCTGGCGACCGTGGGGTCCCTCACCTCCACGCTGGGCGAACGTGACGAGCTCGTGGGACAGGTCATCCAGAACCTCGACACCGCTCTCGCCTCGGTCAACGGAGGCGACGACGCTCTCGAGGGCGTCATCGTCCAGCTGAGCCAGTTCACCGACGGGCTCGACGAGGACGCCACGGCCGTGCTCGATGCCGCTGCCCAGATCAACACGCTGTCGACCGACGCTGCCGCGCTGCTGGCCGACGCACGCCCGGACTTCACCGGCGTCCTCGCGCACCTCCAGGGCGTGGCGACCACGCTGAACGAGAATCGAGAGTTTCTCGACACGACCCTCGAGACGCTTCCCAGTCACTACCAGCAGGTCAACCGAACGGGGGCGTACGGCGACTTCTTCAACTTCTTCCTCTGCGGGATCCGCGTCCGGTTGACGCCGGAGAACGACCCCAACGCCGCAATCGTGACTCCGTTCATCAACTCCGGAGTCGAGAGGTGCCAGTCATGAGCTCGAGCAGGAAGGAGCGCCGGCTGTCCTCGGCGACCGTAGGTCTCATCGGCACGGTGACCCTCGCCGTCCTGATGGTGGTCGCCTACCGGTTCGATCAGCTCCCGTTCGTCGCGAGCGACCGGGTGCTGAGCGCCGACTTCGCCGAGATCGGCACCCTGCGACCAGGTGATGACGTGCTCGTCTCCGGAGCGACCGTCGGGGAGGTCCGGGAGGTCGAGCTGGTCGACCAGCACGTCAAGGTCACGTTCCGCGTCGACGAGCTGGATGTGACGATCGGATCGGCGAGCGAGGCCCGCGTCGTCACGACGACGCTCCTCGGGCAGGCTGCCCTGGAGATCCGTCCCGCTGGCGGCGGCAACCTCATGCGAGGTGACGCCATCGCGATCGAACGCACGAGCTCGCCCTACGACATCACCCAGGCTCTGTCCCAACTCACGACGGAGATCGACGACATCGACGTCGGCCAGCTCAGCGACGCCGTGAGCACGGCGGCTGAAGTGTTCCAGGACTCACCCGAGGAATTGCGGGCCACCGTCGACGGTGTGACCCAGCTGGCCGACGTCCTCGCTGCGAATGACACCGAGCTCACCAATCTCGTCGGCCGCGCAGAGGAGGTCTCCGGTGTTCTCGCGGACCGGGACGCCGAGATCTCCACACTGTTGCAGTCGGGCGACCAGCTCCTGGGTCAGCTCAGCGCGCGACGTGACCTCGTGGTCCAGCTGGTCGAGAACGTGGAAGCACTCGCCGCCCAGCTGTCCGGTCTCGTGGCTGACAACTCCGCCGTGCTGCAACCGACCCTCGAGCAGGTGAACGGGGTTCTGGACCTCCTGAACGAGAACCGCGAAAACTTGGAGGGCGTCCTGTCGGGTGTCGCGAGCTACGCGATGGTCTTCGGCGAGGCGCTCGCCTCGGGGCCGTTCTTCGACGCCTACGTCGCCAACCTGACCGAACCGGGGACGCTGGTCCCGGTTCTCTCCGACGTCCTGGAAGGACTTCCGCAGTGAGCATTCGTCAGTGGATCGCCTTCGGCGTCGTCGCGACCGTGGCGATCGCCATGCTCGTCGGCGTGCGTGGCAGCGACAAGGAGGTCACCGCCTACTTCTCGTCCGCGGTAGGCCTCTACCCGAAGGACGAGGTGCGTGTCCTGGGCGTCAAGGTCGGCACGGTCACGAAGGTCGAGCCCCAAGGCGAGGTCGTGAAGGTGACGCTCAAGATCGAGGATGACCAGCCCATCCCGGCAGACGCGCAGGCGGCCATCATCGCGCCGAACCTCGTGAACGGTCGGTTCGTCCAGCTCGCGCCGATCTACGACGGAGGCAAAAAGCTCAGGGACGGTGACGAGATACCGGTGGAGCGCACCGCCGTGCCGATCTCCTTCGACGAGGTCAAGCAGGAGCTGACGGACCTGTCGACGGCACTGACAGCCAACGAAGCCGGACAGGCTCCGCTCTCGGACGTCATCACGGCACTCGACGGAAACCTGACCGGTGGCACGGCGCAGAGCCTGGCGACCTCGCTCGCCTCACTGCGGGAAGCAGCCACCGACCTCTCGTCCGACAGCGGCGACATCTTCAGCACGATCGATCAGCTGAACACCTTCACCGAGAACCTGGTGGTCAACGACGCCGCGCTGCGGAGCGCCACGCAGGACCTGGAGACCTTCGCCGGCACCTTGGACGGGAGCTCGGAAC
>JAHEXN010000202.1:0-1525 GCA_023252095.1 Actinomycetes bacterium
GGTGTCGAAGTCGGCGCCGAACCGGGCGAGGTTCGACGTTCCACCCACCACGATGCGGGCGTCGGAGCGTTCGTCGGAAAAGGTCTGCGCCAGCGTGGCGACGACCGTGGCGACGACGGGCTGGTCCTCCGGGTCGAACGCCGGGATCAGGTCCGCGACCTTGACCGCGGCGTCGGAGAGCCGCACCCCCAGGACGACCGGCAGGATGCGCGAGCGCAGGTCGGCCAGCAGACGGTCGCCGAGCGGCGACGGGAGGTCGACGGTGCGCTGCTCGACGCGGCCCGAGCTCGTGATGACGACGACGAGCACGCGGTGCCCGTCGAGCGCCACGAGCTCGACGTGGCGGACCGTCGAACGGGTCAGGCTGGGGTACTGGACGACCGCAACCTGGCTCGTGAGCTGGGCGAGGACCCGGACGCTGCGCTGCACGATGTCGTCGACGTCGACCGACTCCGACAGGAACCGCTCGATCGCCCGGCGCTCGGCGGGCGACAGGGCCTTGACCGTGGCCAGGCGGTCGACGAACATCCGGTAGCCCTTGTCGGTGGGGATGCGCCCGGCCGACGTGTGGGGCTGGGTCAGGTAGCCCTCGTCCTCGAGGGCCTTCATGTCGCCGCGGATCGTGGCCGAGGACACGCCAAGATGGTGGCGCTCGACCAGGGCGCGGGAGCCCACGGGCTCCTGCGTGGCGACGTAGTCCTCGACGATGGCCCGCAGGACGTCGAGGCGACGGTCGTCGGACATGGGACCTCCCCTTCGGCGCGTCGCTGGCACTCTCGATGCTCGTTTGCCAGTCTAGCGTGATGGGACTCAGACGATGAGGGACATCGTGCGCACCGCAGACACGATCGTGGTGTCCGGGCGCGACCGCGACCTCACGTACCGGTCCCGCCGGATCACGCTCGACGACGGCACGTGGGTTGCGCACGAGTCGCGCGGCGGCTCGCTGAGCTCGGTCTGGGCCGTCGACCTCGGTGACCGCTTCGTCGAGGTCGTGCACCTGGGCGGGGGTCCGCTCGGCGGCGAGCTCGTCGTCGTGGTGCCGGACGCCGACACCGTGCTGCTCGGCGACCTCGTGAGCGAGCCCGCCGGCGAGGTGCCTGCCAGCTGGCCCGTGGCGGTCGACCTGGCGATCGGGCTCACAGGCCCCGGCACCACGGTCCTGGCCTCGTCCGGCGAGGTCGCCCGCGAGGACCTTGCCGACTTCCACCAGCGCCTGTTGGGCCTGCTCCACCCCGGGTACACCGGGCCCGGCGGCACAGGACACGTCCATGACTGACCGGTACGGCCAGGACGTCCTGTCCGGCGACTGGAAGCGTCCGCCCAAGGGGCGCTCCGCCGACCTGCCGGTCGAGCTGGGGCTCGTCGTCGAGGACGTCACGAGCGGGTTCGTCGGCGAGATCGTCACGATCGACGCGCAGATGGGCATGGTCGTGCTCGAGGACCGCCGGATGAAGCGCCGCAGCTTCGCGCTCGGCCCGGGGTACTGGGTCGACGGCAAGCCCGTCACGCTGCGTCCACCCGG
>JAHEXN010000202.1:1535-6520 GCA_023252095.1 Actinomycetes bacterium
CGTGGCCGCCGCCGGTCCGAAGCGCACCGCCTCGGGATCCGTCGCGGGCCCGCGCGAGCGCGCCAAGGTCGCGCAGCCGAGCCGCATCTGGGTCGAGGGACGGCACGACGCCGAGCTCGTGGAGAAGGTCTGGGGCGACGACCTGCGCCACGTCGGCGTCGCCGTGGAGTACCTCGGCGGCATCGACGACCTCAAGGGCGAGGTCGACGCCTTCGACCCGGGTCCAGGCCGCCGACTCGGCGTGCTGGTCGACCACCTCGTGACGGGCTCGAAGGAGTGGCGCATCGCGCAGACGCTCTCGAAGGAGCCGCACGTGCTCGTGGTCGGACACCCCTACGTCGACGTCTGGCAGACCGTGAAGCCGCAGCGCCTCGGTCTCGACGCGTGGCCCGTCATCCCGCGCGGCGTCGAGTGGAAGCACGGCATCTGCGACGCCCTCGGCTGGCCGCACGCCGAGCAGGCCGACATCGCCCGCGCCTGGAAGAAGATCCTCGGCACGGTGCACACGTGGACCGACCTGGAGCCGGTGTTCCTCGGCAAGGTCGAGGAGCTCATCGACTTCGTCACCGCGTGAGACCGGCGGCTCGCCCGAGTCAGCCGAGGGAGATCACGTGGGCGAGGTCGTCCGGCGACAGGGGCCGGTCGGTGTGCACCTGGCGGACCAGTCCGTCGTCGCGCGGACCTTCGTGGACCAGCTCCAGGCCGATCTTCTCGAGCACGCGGATCGAGGCCGGGTTGTTCGTCAGCACGCGAGCTGTCACGGGTGTGCCCGCGTCGTGCTCATGGGCGGCGTCGAGGGCTGCCTGCGCGACCTCCGTGGCGAGTCCGCTCCCCCACACCGCGGGCGCCAGTCGGTAGCCGAGGTTGCGCAGACGCCGCCCCTCGATCCGGCGGGTCCCCACCGTGCCGAGAACCCGCTCCGACCCGGCATCCTGCACGATCCAGTCGTCGAGACCGTGCTCGTGCCAGCCGGACATCATCCGTTCGAGCATTGCCGTCGTCGCTGCCCGGTCGTGCACGCCGGGAGGCAGGTGCGTCCAGGTCCTCGAGTCGCCGTAGACCGCGTGGACAGCGTCCAGGTCCGCGGCTGCCGGAGGCCGCAGCAGGGTGCGAGCCGTACGCACCGTGATCGCATCGGCCGACGACGTCACGTGAGCTCGCGGACGACGTGGTCGGCGAGCAGACGGCCCTTCCTCGTCAGCACCAGGTGGCCGTCGACCGGCTCCAGGAGCCCGGAGTTGATCAGGTGGGCGTGTGACGGCAGGCCGTGCGGGTCGAGGCCCGTGCGCAGCCGGGTGCGGAGCATGACGTCCTCCATGCGGGCGGCGTCGGCATCGATGTCCTCGCCGTCGGCCTCAGGCGACTGACCGGCGTCGAGCCGTTGGGCGTACGCCGCGGGGTGCTTGACGTTCCACCAGCGGCGGCCCCCCAGGTACGAGTGGGCCCCCGGGCCGATGCCGAGCCACTCGCCGCCGGTCCAGTAGAGGACGTTGTGACGGCACTGCGCCGCGTCGCCCGTGGCCCAGTTGGACAGCTCGTACCAGCCGAGCCCGGCCTCCTCGAGCATCGCGTCGGCCAGGAGGTACTTGTCGGCGGTCTCGTCGTCGTCGGGCATCACGACCTCGCCGCGCGAGACCTTGCGGGCGAACGCCGTGCCCGCCTCGACGATCAGCGCGTAGGCACTGACGTGATCGGGCGCCAGGGAGATGGCGTGCTCGACGGTGCGTCGCCAGTCGACCATCGACTCCCCCGGCGCCCCGTAGATCAGGTCGACGCTGAGCTGCGCGAACCCGGCCTCGCGGGCCCATCGCACGGCCTCGGGCACCCGGGCCGGGTCGTGCGTGCGGTCGAGCACCTTTAGCACGTGGGGCACCGCCGACTGCACACCGAAAGAGATCCGGTTGAACCCGCCGGCACGGAGCGTCGCGAGCATCGCCGGATCGACCGAGTCGGGATTCGCCTCGGTCGTGACCTCGACGTCGGGCGCCAGGCCCCAGGCCCGGTCGATCGCCTCCAGGATGCGGACGAGGTCGGTCGCGGCGAGCTGGGTGGGGGTGCCCCCACCGACGAACACCGTCTCGACGGTGCGCGGCCCGGTCATGGCCGCAGCGCGGCGGATCTCGGCGATCGCGGAGTCGGCGTACGTCGCGCGCGTGGCCCCGTCGCCGAGCTCGTCGGCCGTGTACGTGTTGAAGTCGCAGTACCCGCACCGCACCGAGCAGAACGGGACGTGGACGTACACACCGAAGGCGGGTCGCGAGGGCTCAGGCGCGCCGAAGGGTCGCCTCCCGGCAGGAGACGACCCTTCGTGCGCGTTCACGCCCCCAGCCTAGAGGGGCGCAGAACTGTCAGGACCCGGCGTAGAACCCGTCGAGGATGTCGCGGTAGTTGTCCTCGACGACCTTGCGCTTGACCTTGAGGCTCGGCGTGAGCTCACCGGACTCGATCGACAGGTCGTTCGGGAGGATCTTCCACTTCTTGATCGTCTCCCAGCGGTTGAGCTTGGAGTTGAGCTCCTCGACGTAGCCCGCGACGAGCTTCTCGATCTCGGGCGACTGGACGACCTCGGTGTACGACTGGCCCGACTTGCCGTGGCTCTCGGCCCAGGCCGCGATCGCGTCCGGGTCGAGCGTGATGAGCGCCGACACGAAGTTGCGGTCGTTGCCGTGCACGATCATCTGGCTCGCCAACGGGCAGACACCCTTGAAGACACCCTCGACGTGCGACGGCGCGACGTACTTGCCGCCCGACGTCTTGAAGAGGTCCTTCTTGCGGTCGGTGATGCGCAGGAAGCCCTCGGAGTCGAGCTCGCCGATGTCGCCCGTCGCGAGCCATCCGTCGGCGTCGAGCGTCTCCTTCGTGGCGGTGTCGAGGTTGTGGTAGCCGTTCATGATGTTCGGGCCCTTGATCAGGACCTCACCGTCGGCCGCGATCTTGATCTCGACGCCGGGGAACGGGATGCCGACCGTGCCGAGCTTGAGGTGGTCGGGATGGTTGACCGTGGACCCGGCCGACGTCTCCGTGAGGCCGTAGCCCTCGAGGATGATGACGCCGGCGGAGTGGAACCACTCGGCCACGTCGGCCGACAGCGCGGCCGAGCCGGAGATGAAGAACCGCACACGGCCGCCGAAGCGGTCGCGGACCTTGGAGAACACGAGCTTGTCGGCGAGTCCGTGCTGGATCTTCAGACCGAACGGGACCGGCTGCCCCGCACGCACACGGCGTGAGCGCTCGAGCCCGACCTTCTCGGCCCAGCGGAAGAGCTTGAGCTTGGCGCCGCCCTCCTCCTCCATCATGCCGACGACACGGCCGTAGGCCTTCTCGAAGATGCGCGGCGCCGCGCCCATGAACGTGGGCTTCACGACCGCGAGGTTGTCGACGATCTTCGTGACGCGGCCGTCGATCGCGGCGGGGAACCCCACCTGGAGCTGCGTCATCTGCAGGACCTTGCCGAACGAGTGCGCCATGGGCAGCCAGCGGTACTCGAGGTCGTCGATCGAGAGGATGCCGTTGGCCTGGACGGCCGCACCCTCGAAGACCCAGCCGTCGTGGCTCAGACGCACACCCTTGGAGCGGCCCGTCGTGCCGGACGTGTAGATGAGGGTCGCGAGGTCCTCGGGCTTGATCGCCGAGACGCGGTCCTCGACCACGGTCGGGTGGTCGCCCAGGTGAGCCTCACCGATTTTCTCGAGGTCGGCCAGGCTGATGACCCAGTCGCCGTCGGTCGTGCCATCGAACGTGATGATCTTGGTGATGTCGGGCAGCTCGGACTTCTTCTCCACGAGCTTGGCGATCTGCTCGTCGTCCTCGGCGAACACGATGATGCTGCCGGAGTCCGAGAGGATGTAGGCGACGTCGTCGGAGACGGTCGACGGGTAGACCGTGGTGGTGGCGCCACCGGCGGAGTTGATGGCCAGGTCGGCGAGGATCCACTCGACACGGGTGCCGGAGGCCACCGCGGCACGGGCCTCGGGCTCGAGACCGAGGGAGACCAGGCCGGCCGCGAGCTTCGTGACGCGCTCACCGACCTCTCCCCAGGAGATGGAGTGCCAACGCTCGTTCGCGTCGGGGTAGCGGAAGGCTTCGCGCTGCGGCGTCTCGGCGACGCGGTTCAGGAAGAGGCGGCCGATGCTCGGGGCTCGATCGTCGATCTGGGCCTGTTGCTGCGGGGTCAGGACAAGGGGGCTCATGCGGTCCTCACGGGGCAAGGGGGCGTGTGGTGCGGATCACCCTAACCTACCGTCTGTGCAGGTCACGCGTGGTTGCGTCCGGCACGTACCGACGGTAGGTCTCCCGTCCGAGAACGCCGGACGGGACGTCGGTCAGGGCACGTCCGTGACCCGCACGACGACCTGCTCGTGATCGATCGTGTAGGCGACGTACTCGTACGAGATCCCCGTCCTGGCGACGTGCTCGGCCCAGGCCTGGAACTCGCCCGACTGCCACCCCGGGTGGTTGAGGTACTCGTCGAAGACGACGATCGATCCGACCCGGAGCCGCGGACCGACCTCACGCAGGACCGTGACCGCCCCGCTGTAGAGGTCGCAGTCGACGTGCAGGAGGTCGACGTCGCCGGGGTGCTCGGCGAGGAAGCCCGCGGTCGTGTCCTCGAACAGCCCGACGACCATCTCGGCGCCCTCCACGACCGGCGGCTCGTCGACCCCGAAGAAGCCCGCCGGGTAACCGGGCCGCCAGGCCTCGGGAAGACCCGTGAAGACGTCGAAGCCGTAGACGACCTCGGAACGCTCCTGGGCGATGATCGAGAGCGTCGTGCCGGAGAACACGCCGAACTCCAGCGCAAGTCCGCCGGTCGGTGCTGCCGCGAGCGCGGCGCGCAGCGTGTCGTGCGGGTCGCGGTGCCCGACGGCCTCGGCGAAGTGGTCACGGACGTACGCCGCGCTGCTCGCGACGGCCTCACGGTCGCCGGCCGCCTCCATGTCGCGCCGGTCGCGGTGCTACAGACCCGCCAGGCGTGCCGGCATCTC
>JAHEXN010000203.1 GCA_023252095.1 Actinomycetes bacterium
CCGACTCGAGCAGGTGCGCGACACCCTTCAGCGGGGAGTCGGCGCTCGCGATCGCGACGATGCGTCCGGGCACGCGCTCGCCCCGGGGCGGAAGACGTCGGTGTCGACGCCGAGCGGCACGATCGTCATGCGGTCGGGATCGATCCCGAAGTCCTCGATCGTGTCGGTCGCCGAGGCGGTGGAGACCGTGAGCAGTGCCGGGAGCTGCCGCGCTACGCGAGCCTGCATCCGCACGAATCCGTACCAGCGGCGCGTGCTGATCTGCTTGCGCAGCGGCGCCGCCGCGATGTCGACCTTCCGGTCGCGGCTGATGGGGTGGTGGATCGTCGCGACGAGCGGGATTCCGCGGCGCAGCAGCCACAGCAGGCCGTAGCCGAGCGACTGGTTGTCGTGCACGACGTCGAAGCCGTCGAACCGGGGGTCGCGCGCGATGCGCAGCGTGAACGTCAACGGCTCGGGGAAGGCAGCGGTGAGCATCAGGAGGTACTCGAGCACGTCGACCGGACCGCGGAACTCCCGCAGGTGCGGGGTGCGGAACGGGTCGGGGTCGCGGTACAGGTCGAGGCTCGGGACCTGCTCGAGCCGGACCCGCGGGTCGAGGGCCTCGGGATACGGCTGCCCGGAGAACACCGTGACCTCGTGACCGAGCTCGGCCAGGCCGCGGCTCAGGTGCCTGACATACACACCTTGGCCGCCGCTGTGCTCCTTGCTGCGGTACGACAGCAGTGCGATGCGCATGTCACCTCCGATTCCGCCAGTAATCCTGTCACGGTCAGTTGCACTGCGCGCTGCGGGGGGAAATCAACCACGCAGAGCCAAACCACCCGGTGGTCGAGTGGTCGCGAGCTCTGCGAGCGGCCGTATCGAGACCCGGTCAGGTGCTGGCGCCCATTCCCACCGGCCGGGTCCGACTGTTCGAGGTCACCTGGGCAGCGTCTCGATACACCTGCTCGTTCCTCGCAGGCCACTCGACGACCGGGCAGACCGGCTTCGCCGGTGGAACCCTGACGCGCAGACTGCGTCTGCGACGTCAGTAACCCGTGAAGTGGTCGGTCTTGGTGCGGATGCGGTGCTGGCGCAGGTCGGTCGCCACGGGCGAGACCATGGCCGGCGGCCCGGAGACGAACGCGCGGCGGTGGGACGCGTCTGACACTACTTCGCGCACGAGCTCCCCCGTGACGACGTCGGCCTCCACGTGCGCCCACCCGTCGGGCAGGTCAACGGGGGCGTCGGGCGAGACCAGCACGACCCGCACGCCAGCCTCCACGAGCTCGTCGCGGTAGGGGACGGTCGATCCGGACGGCACGCCGTAGACCAGCACGGCGTCACGCCCCGGCTCGTGCCGCAGCTGACTGAGGAACGGCGTCACGCCGATGCCGCCGGCGACCAGGAGCACGGGAGCGGAGCCCCGCGGCCAGAGGAAGTCGCCGTTGACACCGGTGGCGTGCACCTCGTCGCCCAGCTGGAGGTCGACGATCGCCCGCTTGAAGCTCGAGCAGTCCTCGGGCACGCGGATCGCGATGTCGACCGTGTCGGCGTCGGGGCTCGACGCGACCGTGAAGACCCGGCGCACCCCCCGGATGTCGGCGGCGTGCGGGACCTGCAGCTCGAGGTACTGACCGGCGCGCATCCGCAGACGGCGGCGCGGCTCGAAGCGGAATTCGCGGACGTCCCCGCCGAGGTCGCGCGACTCCCGCAGCCGGAGCCGCACACCACCGCGCTGGCCGAGCAGGAAGGCGATCGGGTTGACCACGAGGAGCGCCAGCTCGTACGTGCTCTCGAAAGGACCGAGCGCGATGGGCTGGTCGAACACCTGCGCGTTCCAGAGCGGCCAGGCGAACACCGCCGCCGCGACGACCGCGAGCACAAGCTGCTGGGCGCGTCGTGGCGCCAGCGTGAGCGGCTCGGTGAGCATGAAGGCCGCGAAGAACACGATCGGCGTGGAGTACCCGACGTACTCGATCGCCGCCGACGTGTCCGGGAAGGAAGCCTGCGCGCCCCAGTACGTCAGCAGCGCGGCAGGCACCGCGAACGTGACCGCGAGCGCGAAGCGACCCGTCCGGTAGAGCACCACGAGCGCACCCGCCAGGACGAAGAACGTCATCGACTCGTTGGCGGCCCACCACGTCGTGGACGGCGGCGGGTTGTCGACGCGGTCGCCGAGCAGCTCGCCGAGCAGGATCATCAGCACGACACCGGCGGCCGCAGGATTGAAGACGTGACGAGCGCGCCAGACCAGCACGTACTTCGAGGCCTGGGCCGCCACCGCGGTCAGCGCGAGCCACGCCAGCGTGCCGACCTCCATCGTCGGCCAGTACAGGAACCACAGCAGCAGCGCCGTGATGACGGCCGACTCGGTGTGCGGACGTCGCCGCACCAGGGCGCCGAGCACGTGATCGGCCACGACCGAGGTCACGACGAGCACCACGAGGGTCAGCAGGAGTCCGCGCAGGGCGAAGATCGACGGGTCGAGGCGCGAGGTGGCCGTCAGCACGAAGGCGACCGCCGCGAGCACCAGCAGCACGATCGTGACGATGCGGTACATCGTCACGCGGCCGAGCAGGGTGCGGATCATGCGAACACCTCTCCGGGGAAGTCGGGAGTCGAGTGGAGTCCGGTTGCGTCGATCCAGACCGCCGCGATCCCGAGGTCCACGAGCCTGTCAGGCGCGGCGAAGAACAGGGCGGTCGCCGCGCCGTCGGCCACCGCGGCAGTGTCGGCGACGACCCAGCTGGCCACCACGCCCCGCGTCGGCGCTCCGGTGCGCGCGTCGAGCACGTGATGGAGGCCCTCGCCCCAGGCGCGCCGGTTGGCGGCCGATCCGCAGATCGCCTTCCCCGGCGCGAGCGTCGCGACACCGACCGCCATGGTGGGGTCGTTCGGGTGCTCGAGCGCGACCCGGATCGGCGCGCTGCCGTGGTGCACGATGTCGCCCCCGGCGTCGACCGTGGGCGTGTGCCCCCCGGCGAGCAGCAGCGCGGCGACCCGGTCGACGAGCCAGCCCTTGCCGGCTGCTCCCACGTCGAGCACCGCGCCGGTCGGCACCTTCAGGACGGAGCCGTCACGCATGGCCGACGACCAGGCGGGGGCGGCGACGGGATCGCCGTGCTGACGGAGCGTGTACGCGGCGTCGTAGCCGAGCACCTCGAGCCCGCCTCCCACGAGGGGGTTGACCGCACCGTCAGTCGCGTCGTGCAGGACGTCGTAGAGGTCGAGCAGCGTGGCCGCCTCGGTGCCGAGGTCGACGGACTCGCCCGCCCGCAGGCTCGCGACTCCCCCGTCCTCCCGGAAGCGCGACCACGTGCGGTCGACCTCGGCGACGAGATCGGCCACGGCGGCCCGCTGGACGTCCGACACCGCGTCGGCCGTGTCGATGGTCCAGGCGGTGCCGATCGCGTCGAACCGCCAGGACTCAGGCTGCTGCTTCATCCTTGATCTCGTCGATCGCGGCGTTGAACCCACCGCTCGTGAGCGAGGAGCCGGAGACCTTCGAGACGTTCAGGTCGTCGATCTTGGTGCCGACGATCGCGTCGGCGATGCCGCCGGCGAACTTGGTCTGGAACTGCTTGGAGTTGCCGCCGTCGGCCTGCGGGGTGACCGTGACGGCGGTGATCGTGCCGTCCTGCTCGAGCGTCACCTCGACCTCGACGGACTGCTGACCGCCCGGGGTCTGGTAGCTGCCCTCGGCGGCGTAGTCGCCGGCCGTGTACGTCGTGGCGGCGTCGCTGGAGGTGTCCTCGGCCGTGTCGGTCGTGGACTCGCTGGACGAGCCGGAGTCCGAGGTGTCGTCGCCGGACTCGCCCCCGCACGCCGCGGTGAGCAGCAGGATCGTGGCGGCGGCACCGCTCAGCACCATCTTCTTGGTCCGGGGAAGGGTCACCGGTCTCAGCTCCTGGGATCGCAGGTGGTGGAAACGTCAATCACATGAACGGACGCCGGGCGAGAACGGTTCCCGCGAGGCCGAGCTCACAGCCTCGCCACAGCCCTCGTCGCTGCGTGGAACCCTGCCATGCCGTGCACGCCGCCACCTGGCGGCGTCGACGCCGAGCACAGGTACATGCCCGGCACGCCGAGCCAGTACGGGTCGAGCGACAGGCGCGGACGAGCGACGGTCTGGCGGAGCGTCATCTCCCCGCCGGTCACGTCGCCGCCGAGGTAGTTGGCGTTGTGCGCCTGCAGGTCGGCCGTGCTCGTGACCGACCGGCCGACGATGCGATCGCGCGTGCCGGGAGCGAAGCGCTCGAGCTGGTCGAGGATCGCCTCGGTGGCATCGCCGGTGTAGCCGTGCGGCACGTGCGCGTAGGCCAGGACGGGGTGGACCGAACCGTTCGATCGCGTGGGATCGGCGACGTGCTGCTGGCAGACCATGACGAACGGGCGCTCGGGCATGCGACCGGCGCTGACGGCGGAGTCGGCCGCATGGATCTCCTCGAGCGTGCCGCCGACGTGGACCGTGCCGGCGATCGCCATGTCGGGATGCGTCCACGGGAGGCCGCCCTCGACCGCGAGATCGATCTTGAACAGCCCGGGTCCCGGCCGCCACCGCTGCAGTGCTCGACTGACCCGGCGCGGCAGGCGGTCGCCGAGCATCGCCAGCGGCTGGTCGACGCCGGTGTCGAACATGACGACGTCGGCATCCGGCACGGTGGTGACCCGCTCCCCCGTCACGACCTTCCCGCCCGACTCCGCGAGCACCGAGACCAGCGCCCTGGCGATCGCGGCCGAGCCGCCTTCCGCGACGGGCCAGCCGCGCGCGTGCCCCATCAGCCCGAACATCAGCCCGAGCGCACCGGTGGCCCATCGCGTGTGCGGGGCGATCGAGTGCGCGGTGAGGCCGGCGAGCAGCGCGCGGGCCTCCTCGGTCTCGAACCGCCGTGCCACGACGGTGGACGGGACGAGTCCGATGGCGCCGAAGCGCGCCATCACGAGCGGGTGCCGTGGGACGCCGACGAGCGGCGTCAGGGTGCTCGTCGTGATCTGGTCGGCTCGCTCCACCAGCGGGGTGAACGTGCGGCGCCAGGCGTCACCGTCGACCCCGAGGGTCGCGGCAGTCGCGTCGATGTCGCGCCTCAGGGCCGCGCCTCGACCGCCGTCGAGCGGATGGCTCGCCTCGACCTCGGCCCAGCGCCACGTGAGGCCGTGGTCCTGCAGGTCGAGCGACGAGAAGAACGGGGACGCGACCCCCGTCGGGTGCGCCGCCGAACAGATGTCGTGCATCACGCCGGGCACCGTGAGCTCCGCGGAGCGCATGCCGACGCCGGGCTCGTCCTCCGCCTCGACGACCGTGACGTCGAGTACGGCGCGCGCAAGCACGATGGCGGCAGCGAGCCCATTGGGCCCCGAACCGATCACGACGGCGGTGGTCATGCCGTCACGCTAGCGACTGGGCTCCGGGTCGCCTAGCGTGGCGGCGTGGAGACCGAGGAGCTGTCCATCCCCACCCGCCTCGGCACGCTCCACGCGCGACTGCGGGGCGATGGGCCGCTCGTGGTGCTGTGGCCGAGCCTGCTCATGGACGGCACGTTGTGGGACGGAGTGACCTCGCAGCTCGCGCGACGCTGGACGACGCTTGCGCTCGATCCGCCAGGCCACGGTCGTAGTGAGCCGCTGCGCCGCAGCTTCACCCTCGACGAGTGCGCCGGTGCACTGCTCGACGTGCTCGACCACGCCGAGGTGCCCACGGCTCACGTGATCGGCAACTCGTGGGGCGGCATGGTCGGGGCGACCTTCGCTGCCCGGCACGGGGAACGGCTCGGCGCGGCGGTGCTCATGAACGCGACGGCGTCGGCGGCGGGGCGACGCCAGCGCCTCGAGTTCGGCGCGATGCTCGGCCTCGGCCGGTTGCTCGGCGGAGTCCGGCCGCCGCTGACGCGTTCGGTGCTGAAGGCGTTCCTCGGCCCGACGTCGCTGCGCGAGCGACCCGACGTGGTGCGGCACGTGCGCGACTCGGTGCAGGCGGTCGACCTTGCGTCGGTCTCGTTCGCGGTGCGCAGCGTCGTGCCCGACCGCCCCGACCAGCGATCGCTCCTGGCCCAGATCGACCGGCCCGTGCTCGTCGTCGCTGGTCGTGAGGACGCGACGTTCCCCGTCGCGGAGACGCGAGCGATGGCCGACGCGATCCCCGGTGCCGAGACGTGGGTCGTCGAGGACGCCGCCCACCTCGTCGCTCTCGAGGTCCCCCACGTCGTCGCCCCTCGCGTCACCGACTTCCTCGCCCGCCACGACTGACGCCGTGGATCGGCCAACGGGCGGTGAGGGCGCGGAGGCCGGACTCTCGGCTGGCGAAGCGGGCAGCGGCGCGCATCGCGATCGGTTCCGGGGTGCGGCGCGCGACGGTGGTCAGGGCGCGGCCGGAGCGACCGTGGAGCAGGCGTCCTGCGGTGCGCGAGGCTCGCACGGCGGCGGTGACCCGGCGCCGGCGCACCCGCTCGAACGTCGCGAACGTCGCA
>JAHEXN010000204.1 GCA_023252095.1 Actinomycetes bacterium
CGGCGGCGGAGCAGCCACCGTGGTGGCCGAACCGCCCGCAGTCGATCGTCCCCGCGCCGCTCCGCCTGTCCGCCTGCTCGCGCGCCGGCTCGGCGTCGACCTCGCGCACGTGCCGAGCAACGGCGTCGTGACGAGGCGTGACCTCGAGGCGTTCGCCGGAGCCCGTGCGGAGGCGCCACCCGCCCCCGCTGCCGCTCCGCCGGTCCGCAGCGCTATGGGTGGCCGGGAGGTCCCGCACTCCGCCGTCCGCCGGGTCACGGCCCAGGCCATGGTCGAGTCGGCCTTCACCGCGCCCCACGTCACCGAGTGGGTCGAGGTCGACGTCTCGCGGACGGTTGAGCTCGTGGAGCGGCTGCGGGCCGACCGGGCCTGGCGCGACGTGCCGGTCTCGTCCCTGCACCTGGTCCTGCGCGCGGTGTGCCTGGCCCTGCGGAGCACCCCGGAGCTGCACGCCCGATGGGGCGATGAGGCGCTCACGATCCCCGAGCACGTCGGCCTGGGCGTGGCTGCGGCCACCGACCGGGGCCTCGTCGTGCCGGTCGTGCCGGACGCCGACACCCTCGACCTGCGTGGTCTCGTGGCGCAGGTCGCCGAGCTCGTCGCCGTCGCCCGAAGCGGTCGCCTCCAGCCGGCGCAGATGGCGGGCGGCACGTTCACGGTCACCAACATCGGGGTGTTCGGCATCGATGCCGGAACCCCGATCCTGCCGCCGGGACAGACCGGGATCCTCGCGGTCGGGGCGATCACCCGAAAGCCCTGGGTCGACGCCGACGACCGCATCGTGCCGCGCTGGGTCACGACCCTCGCGCTGAGCTTCGACCACCGGGCGGTCGACGGCGAGCAGGGGTCACGGTTCCTGCGCGACGTCGCGGACCTCCTCCACGACCCGGCGCTCGCCCTGACCGTCTGACCCGCCAGATGTGGACACCTTGACACCGGTTCTCGGCCGCTGGAGGTGTCGAGGTGTCCACATCTGGGGGACCCTAGGATGGGTGAGTGACGCGGACGGAGGGTCGGCAGGGGTCTGCCGCCGTCATCTGGGGCGTGGCCCTGGCGGCCTACCTGCTCGCGGTCTTCCATCGGTCGTCGCTCGCGGTCGCGGGTCTCGAGGCGGCCGACCGGTTTGGCATCTCGGCCGCACAGCTCGCGACGTTCACGACGCTGCAGCTCCTGGTCTACGCCGGGATGCAGGTCCCCGTCGGTCTGGCGCTGGACCGCTACGGCCCGCGACTCCTGCTGGTCCTGGGTGCCGTCGTCATGACGGCCGGACAGGTCTGCTTCGCGTTCGTGGAGTCCTACCCGCTCGCGGTCGCAGCCCGGGTCCTGGTGGGCATCGGTGACGCGCTGACCTTCACGTGCGTCCTGCGGCTCGTCGCGACCTGGTTCCCGACACGCCGGGTCCCGCTCATGACGCAGCTCACCGGCGCGACGGGTCAGGTGGGCTCGATCGTCGCGGCCCTGCCCATGACGTGGGCCTTCAGCCACTGGGGCTGGACGAACGCCTACCTCGCGGCCGCCGGCGTGGGCCTGGTCGTGACGCTCCTGGTGGTGGTCGTGATCCGTGATGCCCCCGGTCAGTGGCGACGCCCCGGCCCGGCCATCTCGGTCGCGTTCGTGCGTCGCAGCCTGAGCGACTCGTGGCGCCACCCGGGCACGCGGCTCGGCTTCTGGACCCACTTCACGACGCAGTTCAGCGCCACGACGCTCGCCCTGCTGTGGGGCTACCCGTTCTTCGTGCGGGGGGAGGGGCGGTCGTCGCACGAGGCGGGTGTCCTGCTCACGGTGCTCGTCATCGCCCTGGTCGTGGCAGGCCCCGTGCTGGCCTCGATCACGACGCGGCACCCGTTCCACCGCTCGGACCTCGTGATGGGCATCGTCCTGGCGATGGTCGCGGCCTGGACCGCGGTCCTGGTCTGGCCCGGCGACGCCCCGACCTGGCTCCTCGTGCTGCTCGTGGTCGTCGTGGGCATCGGCGCGCCCGCGTCGATCATCGGGTTCGAGTACGGCCGAGAGTTCAATCCCGACGCCCGGCTCGGCACGGCGATCGGCATCATCAACCAGGGTGGCTTCATCGCGAGCCTGCTCCTGGTCGTGGCGATCGGCCTGGTGCTCGACTGGCGCACGCCGGACGGTGGCGACTACACGCCCGAGGCGTTCCGGTGGGCGATGTCGGCGCAGTACGTGCTGTGGGCGCTGGGTCTGGCGAGCATCTTCCGGGCACGGCGACGCACCCGGAAGCACGTCGCCGCGGCCCCCGTGTCGGGAACCGCGGCGTCGTAGGACGGTGCTGCGTCAGCTCGTGCGCAGCATCATCAGGTTGACCTTGCCCTCGTGCTCGAGTCGCCCGACCTCGCGGTAGCCGCGGGTCTCGTGGAACGCGATCGAGGCGTCGTTGGTCTCGTAGATCTCCAGGCCGATCGGCAGGTCGCCCTCGATCGCCTCGTTGAGGCGGGAGGCCACGCCCTGACGGCGGTGGGTGGGGGCCACGACGATGCGGTCGAGGTACACGTACTCCTCGAGACGCTCCTCGAACCAGCGGTAGCGGCTGGAGTCGTAGTCGACCCCCTTCGGCAGGGTGATGACGAAGCCACCGATCGCGCCGTCGTCGTCGAGGACGAGTGCGTCATCGGCCAGCGCGACCAGGTCGGCGAGGGAGTCGCGGTCCAGCGGACCGACACCCTCGAGAGCACCCTGGTTGATCTCGACGACGGCGTCGAAGTCGACCGCCTCCATGGGGCGCACGTACGAACCGCTCGCATCGGGGAGCGTGGGCTCCAGCGTGGGGGTGGACGTCGTGTTCATGCTCGTGTCTTGGCTCATTGGCCTCCACGTTATGTCAACCGGCCGCCAATTGCATCTTGAGGGTTTCAGGCTCAGCCCACGGGGAACGGGGCTCCGGTCGCCCGCTCGGAGGCTTCCCAGAGGAGTCGGGCGAGCTCGGGGTCGCGCGCCGTGCGGGTCATCGAGGCGGGTCCGGGGCGCCCGCGCATGCCGCGGAATCCCTGCGGTCCCAGGTACTCTCCGCCGGTCAGCGTGGGATCGGTCGCTGCCTGCAGCACCGGCAGCGAGCCGGCCCGGGCCGACTGCGCGACGAGGTGGGTGCCGTGGTGCATCAGGAAGCCGATCGGCCCCCCGCCGCCCACGCCGAAGCCGGTCTTCGTGAGCTCGGTCGAGGCCACGCCGGGGTGGGCGGCGACGCTGACGACGCCGAGCCCCGCGGCCGACGCCCGCCGGTGCAGCTCCTGCGAGAACGCGAGGTTGGCGAGCTTGGACTCGCCGTACGACTGCCACCGCTTGTAGCGACGCGGTGAGCCCTCGGTCGTGAGCGACCTCAGGTCGATGCCGTTGACCGTGGTGTGGGCGATCGAGGAGACCGCGACGACCCGGGCGGAGGAGTCGCGGAGCAGCGGCCACAGGTGCGCGTTCCAGGCGAAGTGCCCCAGGTGGTTGGTCGCGATCTGCAGCTCGAAGCCGTCGACCGTCTCGCGGAACGGGGGGATCATGATGCCGGCGTTGTTGATCACCAGGTCGATGCGGTCCCACTGCTGCAGCACCTCGTCGGCGGCACGGCTCACGTCCGCCAGGTCGGCGAGGTCGAGCGACACGACGTCGATCTCGGCGTCGGGCGTCTCGGCGCGCACCGACGCCACGGTGGCCTCCGCCTTGGCCGCGTCACGTGCCGTGACGACGAGCGAGGCGCCGTGGCGCGCGAGCTCGCGCGCCAGCTGGGTCCCGAGGCCGCCGGTCACTCCCGTGATCAGTGCACGCCGGCCGGTCAGGTCACCGATGTCGTCGGTCGTCCAGGTCATGGCCCGAGGCTAGCGGTCGGCAGCGGTTCCGGCCGGGCGCGCACGGCCCTCGGTGCTACTCGGCTGCGCGGTGGGCGCGGCGGCGCTGCCAGAACACCAGGCCCGCCAAGACCAGGGCGAGCGCGAGGGAGACCGAGCCGATCGTGGCACCGCGGTCGGCGCTCTCGAAGCCGTCGACCACGGCGAAGCCGTACAGCGCGGTGTCGGCCTTGCCGTCGGCAGGGACGCACGAGATCACGACGCCGTCCTTGCCCTCGGGCCGCAGGGCGAGCAGGTGCCAGTCGGTGCCCCGCTGCTCGACGACGATGTCGAGCGCGGCGGCCGTGACCTCGTCGCCCTTCGCCTCGGGCTTGTCGGCGGGGCGCGTCGTGCAGGTGATCTCCCGGCCGTCCTGCGGCTGGTCCGTGAAGATCGCGAGCGTGTGGCCCGCGGCGTCGACCGGCTCGGTGGCCGGCGCGATCGTGGCCGACCGGACACCGTCCCAGGCGCCGGCGGCGATCGCCGTGCCGGTGATCGAGCCGCCGAGGGCGATCGCGACCGCGGCGAGGTACCAGAGGGGGCTCGTGAGACGCACGCGCCCACTCTTCCAGACGTCGCTCAGAAGGTCAGGGTCATGTTCGCCAGGACGCGTGCGGCGAGGTCGCCGTCGCCGGCGTAGCGCACCTCGACCGCGTCAGGCGTGCGGCGACCCGCGGCCAGGACCGTGAACGTCTCGGACGTCATGTCGAGCGTGACGTCGGCGGAGGTCGGGGACGCGGTCCGGTGCGCGCGGCCGTCGTCGCCGACCTCGAGCTCGATCGACAGGGGGACGTCGCCCTCGACGAGCCAGCGGACCACGCTGCCCGGCTCGGCCTTGACCTTCTTGCCCAGCACGAAGCCCATCCCGGCGGCGAACGTGTGGGTCGTGACCTGGGCGCCGAGCGAGCCGAGGCTGCCCGGCTGCCCGACCGCGCGGCGGATGTCCTGCTCGTGCACCCAGACGTCGACCGCGCGGTTGCGCAGGAGCGTCTCCCAGGTCCACGGCACGCCAGCAGGGGTCACGGGCGCCGTGTCGGCGAGGTCGAGGCGGGTCGAGGTGAGCACGGCGTGGCGGCTCGCGACATCGCGCTCGAAGCCCGCCAGGAGCTTGGTGGCGGAGATGTCGCGGCGCTCGTCGACCCCCGCGTTGGTGTAGTCGGCGGGCACGATCGCGACCCCGGTGGGCTGCTCGGGCTCGCCGCTCGCGACCTGCTCCAGGTGAGCCAGGTGCGCCACGACGTCGTGCACGTCCCAGCCCGGCAGGTCGGTCGCGAGCGCGAGCTGCTCGTCGGTCAGGCCCGTGACGAGCTCCACGATCGCGTCCGAGGTCTGCTTCCACGCGGTGACGTACATCTCCTGGCTGTCCATGCGCTCACTCTGCACCACCACCCTGCCCGGTGGGGAGCGTGCAGACGCACAGCACCGATCTCGAGCTGACGCACAGCACCGATCTCGTGCTGACGCACAGCACCGATCTCGTGCTGACGCACAGCACCGATCTCGTGCTGACGCACAGGGGCCCGCCGGAGTGATCCGGCGGGCCCCTGGGGCGGAACGTGTCAGGCGTGCGTCAGAACGCGGCCTCGTCGAGCTCCATGATCGAGTCGTCGACGATCTCGGCCATCGCGCGCTCGGCGGCGAGCTTCGGCAGCGTGTTCTTCGCGAAGAACGACGCGGCCGCGATCTTGCCCTCGTAGAAGGCCTTGTCGGCCTCCGAGGCGCCCGCGTCGAGCTTGGCCAGCGCGACCTCGGCGCCCCGCAGCAGCAGCCACGCGACGGTCAGGTCGCCCAGCACGTACACGAGCCGGGTCGTGTTCAGGCCGACCTTGTAGATGTTGGCGATGTCACCCTTCTCGTCGGCCGGGTTCGAGGCCATCAGATCGGTGAAGATCGTGCCGAGGATCGCCTCGGTGTCGGCCAGGCCCTGGGCGAGCAGGTCCCGCTCGACCTTGAGGCGACCGTTGCCGGCCTCGTCGGCGATGAACTGCTTGATCTCGTTCGAGAGGAAGCCGATCGCCCGGCCCTTGTCCTTGACGATCTTGCGGAAGAACAGGTCCTGGCCCTGGATCGCCGTCGTGCCCTCGTACAGGGTGTCGATCTTGGCGTCGCGGACGTACTGCTCGATCGGGTAGTCCTGCAGGAAGCCCGAGCCGCCGAACGTCTGCAGCGACTCCGTGCCCAGCAGCACCCACGAGCGCTCCGAGCCGTAGCCCTTGACGATCGGGAGCAGCAGATCGTTGATGCCCTCCTCGGCGGAGGCGTCCTCGCCGGCGGCCTGCTTGATCTGGATCGCGTCCTGCCACGTGGAGGTGTAGACGACGAGCGAGCGCAGGCCCTCGGCGAACGCCTTCTGCGTCAGCAGCGAACGACGCACGTCTGGGTGGTGCGTGATCGTGACGCGCGGCGCGGTCTTGTCCGCGGCCTGCGTGAGGTCGGCACCCTGGACGCGCTCCTTAGCGTACTCGAGCGCGTTGAGGTAGCCGGTCGACAGCGTCGCGATGGCCTTGGCGCCCACGAACATGCGGGCGTTCTCGATGACGCGGAACATCTGGTTGATGCCGTCGTGCACCTCGCCCAGCAGCCAGCCGCGCGCAGCCTCGCCA
>JAHEXN010000205.1 GCA_023252095.1 Actinomycetes bacterium
TGCGTCAGCCCCGCCTTCAGACCCCGCTCAATCACCAACCGCTCCGGCTCGGTCAAACGAGAACCAGGCATCTCCACCTCCGGTAGTCACAACATCTTGCAACTACCGGTTGAGACCGCCCCAACAAAGTCTCTCCTGTGTACACACAAACTCTCTCGCGAGCGGTACGGCGGTGGGGGACGTAGCGTCGGGGCATGAACTTCCGTTCCGTCGTTCGCGGATCCGCGCTTCTCTCGGCGCTCGCGCTCGTCGTCGCGGGGTGCGGGGCGGGCGACGCCGACCCGGGTCCCACGTCCAGCGCCCCCGCGGCTCCGGCCGACGGGGGTGCGGCCGTCCTGCCCGTCGGAACCCCGGAGGACGTCGCCACTGGCCTCGCCGCGCCGTGGTCGATCGCGTTCGTCGGCGACACCGCGCTCATCAGCTCGCGCGACGACGGCGACGTCTGGGAGCTGGCCGACGACGGGTCGACGCGTCTCGTCGGCACGGTCGACGGCGTCGTGCACCAGGGCGAGTCGGGCCTGCTCGGACTGGCGGTCGACGAGCAGGACCGCCTCTACGCGTACTCCACCGCCGCCGACGGCAACCGGGTCCAAAGGTTCGAGCTGACCGGCGCACCCGGCTCCTACGGTCTCGGCACTGTCGAGACGATCCTCGACGGCATCCCCGCGGCGAGCAACCACGACGGCGGCCGCATCGCGTTCGGCCCGGACAGGATGCTCTACGTCACGACCGGCGACGCCGGAGACCGTCCCGCCGCGCAGGATCCCGGCAGCCTCGCCGGCAAGATCCTCCGGCTGACTCCGGACGGCGCCGCGCCGGACGACAACCCCTTCCCGGGGTCGCTCGTCTACAGCCTCGGCCACCGCAACCCGCAGGGCCTCGCCTGGGCCGCTGACGGCACGATGTTCGCCGCCGAGTTCGGCCAGGACACGTGGGACGAGCTCAACATCATCACGGCTGGCTCCAACTACGGATGGCCCACCGTGGAAGGCATCGCCGGCGACGACCAGTTCGTCGATCCCGTGCAGCAGTGGGAGCCCGACACCGCGAGCCCGAGCGGCATCGCGGTCGCCGACGGCACCGTGTTCATCGCCAACCTGCGGGGGTCGGTGCTGAGGTCGGTGCCCGTGGCCGACCCCACCACGTCGAGCGACCACTTCGCCGGCGAGCACGGTCGGCTGCGCGACGTCGTGGTCGCTCCCGACGGCGACCTGTGGTTCCTGACCAACAACACCGACGGCCGCGGCGACGCCTCGGACGGCGACGACCGGATCCTGCGCGTCAGACTCGAGCCCGCCTGACCTCAGCGGGAGAGGTGCCGGGCGATGACCATGCGCTGGATCTGGTTGGTGCCCTCGAAGATCTGCATGACCTTGGTCTCCCGCATGTAGCGCTCGACGGGGAAGTCCTTGGTGTAGCCAGCACCGCCGAGCACCTGGACCGCGTCGGTCGTGACCTTCATGGCGTTGTCGGTCGCGACGAGCTTCGCGACCGAGGCCTGGCGGCCGTACGGGCGACCCGCGTCCTTGAGCCGCGCCGCGTGCAGGTACGTGGCCCGCGCCGACTCGACGGCCGCCGCCATGTCGGCCAGCAGGAAGCCGAGGCCCTGGTGGTCGATGATCGCATTGCCGAATGCCTCGCGCCCCTTGGCGTAGGCGATCGCCGCGTCGAGCGCGCCCTGCGCGACACCCGTCGCGACGGCGGCGATGCCGAGGCGACCGGCGTCGAGCCCGGCCAGCGCGATCGGCAGGCCCTGACCCTCCTCGCCCAGACGCCGCTCGGCCGGGACGCGCACCCCGTCGAGCAGCATCGTCGCGGTCGTCGAGCTCATCAGGCCCATCTTCTGCTCGGGCACGTCGGCCGAGAGTCCCTCGGCGTCGGCCGGCACCAGGAAGCAGGAGATGCCCTTGCCGCCGTCGTCGCTCGTGCGGGCCATGACCTTGTAGAAGTCGGCCTGACCACCGTGGGTCGTCCAGGCCTTGGCGCCGGTGATCACGTAGTCGTCGCCGTCGCGCACGGCCTTGGTGCGCATCGCCGCGGGGTCGGACCCCGCGTGCGCCTCCGACAAGCAGTACGCCCCGAGCTGGTCGCCGGCGAGCATCTCCGGGAGCCACCGCTCCTTCTGCTCGGGCGTGCCCTTCTCGAACAGGCCGAAGCAGCTCAGCGCGTGCACGCTGACGCCCACCCCGACGGCCGCCCAGGCGGAGGCGATCTCCTCGACGACCTGGAGGTAGACCTCGTATGGCTGGCCGCTGCCCCCGACCTCCTCCGGGTAGGGCAGGCCGAGCAGCCCGGCGCGGCCCAGCGTGCGGAAGACCTCGCGCGGGAACCGGGCCTCACGGTCGTGCTCGTCGACGATCGGACGGAGCTCCTTGTCGACGATCGACCGGGTCAGGTCGATCAGGTCGGTGGACTCCTCGGTCGGCATCAGGCGCTCAGCGGGCATCGCGGATGGTCCTCTCGGGCATGGCGGTCGTGTACTCACAACTGTACTGCAGACTTGATATGAGTACAGTTGCCCCATGGTCACCGCTCCCCGCACCCGCCGCGACGAGGTGCTCGACGGACTCGTCGCGATGTTCCTCGCCGACGGGTTCCTCGACCTGGGCCTCGACGAGATCGCCGCCCGTCTGCACTGCTCGAAGTCGACGCTCTACGCCGTCGCACCGAGCAAGGAGCAGCTCATCACCACCGTGACGCGGGAGTTCTTCCGCCGCTCGACCGACCAGGTCGAGCAGCGACTCGCCGCCGAGCCGGACCCGCGACGCCGCATCCGCGCCTACCTCGACGCGATCGCCGAGGCCCTCGCGCCCGCGTCGCCCGCGTTCTACGCCGACGTCAACGACTTCGCCCCCGCGCGGGAGGTCTACCGCCGCAACACGGCGATCGCCGCGCGCCGGGTCCAGGAACTCGTGACCGAGGCGAAGGGTCCGGACGGCGCGGTCGACGCGACCTTCGTCGGCGCCGTCGCCGCCGCCGTGATGTCGAGCATCCAGTCCGGCGAGATGGAGGCCACGACCTCCCTCGGCGACGCCACGGCGTACCGCCTCCTCGCCGACCTCATCGACGCCTCCGTCGCGCGCAGCTCCGCCCCTTGAGGTGCGGCGCGCGGCTCCTTCGTCGCCGCTCCACCGGTTCGTTCCTCACCGGTGCCGGGCTTCGCCCAGGCGCCTGCCTCGCTCCGCTCGGCCCACGGACCGGTCGACAGCGGGGGCGCTCCGTCAGTCGGTGACGCGGGCGGCGAGGCGGCGGACGATGGCGGCGGTCTCGGCCGGACGCTCCCACCAGAACAGGTGCCCGACGCCGGGCCAGAGGTGGAGCTCGCCACCCGGAACCAGCTCGGCGAGCCGCTCACCCTCGGCGGCCAGGATCATCTGGTCCTCCTCGCCGTGCACCACCGCGACCGGCAGGTGCAGGCCGCCGAGCCGCACCGACGCGTCGTGCTCGAGGCACGCGACCGACTGCTGGACGACGACGGGGAACGGCACGCGTCGTGAGAGCGAGGTCTCCCGGAACCGGTCGAGCTCGCCGGGGCGTGCGGCGAACTCCGCCGAGACGTTGACCTCGAAGCCGACCCGCGTCGCGTGCTCGGGGTCGCGGGTGCCGATCGCCTCGACCATCCGGGCGGGCCCCGGCGCGTCGAAGGCGCCGGGCCCACCCGGGGTCGTGCAGCCGAACGTCACGCTGCGGACGCGGCCGGGAGCGCGGAGGGCCAGCTCCTGCGCGACCATGCCGCCCATCGAGATGCCCATGACGTGGGCCGAGTCGCGCCCCAGCGCCGTCAGGAGCCCGGCGGCGTCATCGGCCAGGTCGACGATCGAGAACGGGTCCTCGGCCCGGGCGCTCTCGCCGATGCCGCGGTGGTCGTAGGTCACGACCTCGAAGTCGCGCGCGAGCTCGTCGACCAGCGCCGAGCCCCACATGCCGCCGTGGCCGGACATCCCCTGGATCAGCAGGAGGGTCTCGCCCTCGCCCACCGTCTCCACGGCGAGGCTCGTGCCGGTCCCGGTCTCGACGATCTCCTGCATGCTGCCTCCCGGCTCGCGACGTGTAGGTCGATCGACAGTCTCGCGCACGTGGCCCCGGGTCAGGCGATCAATTTCTCCGCGACGCCGATCGCGCGGGTCACGAGGTGGTCGAGCGCGTCGCGGTCGGTGTCGTCGAGCTGTGACGACTCGCCCGTGACCTTGCTCGCGCCGTACGGGTTGCCGTCGGCGAACTTCAGCGGATCGGTGTAGCCGGGCGCGACGATGATGCCGCCGAGGTGCGAGAACAGCGTGTGGAACGCGAGCAGTGTCGTCTCCTGGCCGCCGTGCTTGGTCTGCGTGGACGTGAACGCGGTGTAGACCTTGTCGGCCAGCTTGCCCTCTGACCAGTACGGGCCGAGCGTGTCGATGAAGCCCTGGAACTGGCTCGTGACCTGGCCGAAGCGGGTCGGCGAGCCCATGACCACGACGTCGGCCCAGGCGATGTCGTCGGGCGAGGCGACCGGGCGGTCGGCGATCTCGTCGAGGTGCGCCTTCCAGGCTTCCTGCGACTCGTAGGCCTCGGCCGGGGCGGTCTCGCGCACGTGGCGGAGGCGCACCTCGGCGCCTTGCTTCTCTGCGGTCTAGGCGAGGCGCTCGGCCATCGCGTGCGTGGAGCCGTAGGAGGAGTAGTAGATGATCGCGACCTTGACGGTGATGGGCGTCTCCTGTCTGGGTGAGGGTCAGGTGCTCAGACGGTCACGTCCACCGTCGCACGGGACCGGTGACGCCGCAGACCGGAGCGTCAGGCGACGGCGTCGAGGCGCGCGATCTCGTCGGGGGTGAGCGTCAGGCTCGCGGCGGCGACCGAGTCGAGGATGCTCTCGGGGCGCGACGAGCCCGGGATGGGGATGACGGTGGGCGACAGCGCGAGCTCCCAGGCGAGCGCGACCTGCTGCGGGCTGACGCCCCGCTCGTGCGCGATCGCGGCGTTCTCGGCGTAGTGGTCGCCCAGCTCTGCGGCGCTGCCGATGCCGCCGAGCGGGCTCCACGGCAGGAACGCGATGCCGAGCTCGGCGCACAGCTCGAGCTCGACGCGGCTCGACCGGAACGCGGGCGAGAACTGGTTCTGCACCGAGGCGAGGCGGCCGTCGAGCAGCGTCTGGGCGAGGCGGATCTGGTCGAGGTCGGCGTTGGAGATGCCGGCCTGGCGGATCACGCCCTCGTCGAGAAGGTCGCGCAGGGCGCCGATCGTCTCCTCGTAGGGGACGGCCGGGTCGGGTCGGTGGTGCTGGTAGAGCCCGATCGACTCGACGCCGAGCCGCTGAGCGGACGCCTTGGCGGCACGTTTCAGGTACGCAGGGCTGCCGTCGAGCGGCCAGTCGCCCGACTCGGTACGCGTGTGCCCGCCCTTGGTCGCGACCAGGACCGCGCTCGCGTCGCCGCCCCACGTCCGGAGCGCCTTGGCGACGAGAGCCTCGTTGTGACCGAACTCGTCGTGCCCGACGTCAGCCGTGGCGCGGCAGTACGCATCGGCGGTGTCGATCAGCGTCACTCCGGCGTCGAGGGCGGCGTGGATCGTGCGGATCGACCGGTCCTCGTCGGGACGACCGTCGACCGACATCGGCATGCCGCCGAGGCCGATCGCCGAGACCTGGACGTCGCCGATCGAGCGCTGGGGCAAGGACATGAGGCACCGACTTCCGTGAGACGCGGGGTCGGCCTCCGGCGATCGCCGGGCCGTCCTCGAGAACTCCCTCGACGCTACCGCTGCGCCGCAATCACGCGAGCGGGCGAAGCCCACCCCGTGTCCCCCTACGACTTCGTCGTGGGAGGTGCCCCCAGTGCGAAGAGGAACGAGGATCCTCGAAAGGGGTACCGCGACCCACATCATGATCGCGGTTTCGAGGCTCGCGCCGCAGGCGGCACTCACACCTCAACCACCGGGGGTGGACGGGGCGACGCGCGTCACGGCGTGCGGGGGTGCGCCGGGTTGGTCCGGCCCCGATGCTTGAGGCATGCCCCCCTCCCCGGACCGTGACGCCCTCGTACGCCTCGCGGCGGCCCACGGCGTGGCGACGAGCTACGAGGGCTCCGACCGCACGCCGGTGTCGGTCGACGACGCGATCGTCGTGGCGGTGCTGGGCCAGCTCGGGGTCGACGCCACGAGCGACGCCGCGATCGTCCGCGAGCTCGACGCTGCGCAGCGCGCGGCCGACCGACTGCCCGGCACGATCGCGGCGACCGCCGGCGCGGCGCGCGACCTGGGCGTCGACGTCGCCGGGACGCTCCACCTCGAGGACGGCGGCGCGGTCGAGGTCAGCGGCGAGCTCCCGGCCGACCTGCCCCTCGGCTGGCACCGCCTCGCCACGGACGGCCGCGACGTCACGGTGGTGGTCGGTCCCGCCCGCCTGCCCGAGGTGCCGCGCACGTGGGGCTGGATGCTGCAGCTCTAC
>JAHEXN010000206.1 GCA_023252095.1 Actinomycetes bacterium
TCGTGCCGTCGTCGTCGGCCCGGGAGACGAGCTTGTAGACGAACCCGGACGTGGGCACCCCTGATCCCGTGACGAGTGACGTCCCGACGCCGTAGCCGTCGACGGGCGCGGCAGCCAGGGCGGCGATCGCGTGCTCGTCGAGGTCACTCGTCACGATGATGCGGGTCTCGGTGGCGCCGAGCCCGTCGAGCTGCTGGCGCACCTGGTGGGCGAGCGCGACGAGGTCCCCGGAGTCGATGCGCACCGCCCCGAGCCCCGAGCCGGCGACGTCGACCGCGGTACGGATCGCCTCGGCCACGTCGTACGTGTCGACCAAGAGGGTCGTGCCGGTGCCGAGGGAGTCGACCTGCGCGACGAAGGCGTCGCGCTCGGTGTCGTGAAGCAGGGTGAAGGAGTGCGCACTCGTGCCGGTCGTGGGGACTCCGTGCGTGCGACCGGCCTCGAGGTTCGACGTCGCCGCGAATCCGACGAGGCAGGCGGCACGCGCCGCCGCCACTGCGGCCTGCTCGTGCGTGCGACGCGAGCCCATCTCGATGCACGGGCGGCCTGCGGCCGCCGAGATCATGCGAGCGCCGGCGGACGCGATCGCGGAGTCGTGGTTGAGGATCGACAGCAGCAGCGTCTCCAGCAGCACGCCCTCGGCGAACGTCGACTCGACCACGACGACGGGGGACTGCGGCAGGTAGACCTCGCCCTCGGCGTAGCCCCAGATCGACCCGGAGAAGCGGTAGTCGGCGAGCCAGTCGAGCGTGGGGGAGTCGACGACCTCGGCCTCGCGGAGCCAGGCGAGCTCGGCGTCACCGAACCGGAACGTCTCGAGGGCGTCGAGCGCGCGCCCGATCCCGGCGACGACGCCGTACCGGCGTCCGCCCGTCAGACGGCGCGAGAAGAGCTCGAAGGCGCTCGGCCGGTGAGCCGTGCCGTCGGCGAGCGCCGCCTGCAGCATCGTCAGCTCGTACCGGTCCGTCAGCAGCGCGGTGGAGGTCACCTCGCCAGCCTAGGCGGACCGGGGCCGGGGCCCGTCACCTGACGGGGCCCGTCGGACCGGACAAGCAGCCACGGACGGACCAGCCTGGCGCGGAGCGACGATGCATTCGTGCTGCCCTGACAACCGAGAAGCATCATCTGTGCTCCCGAGCGACGGAGTCGGAGCCCAGCGGCCCTCCGCCGTGGTCCGTGGCCGCTTGTCCGCTCCACCGGTCGCGCGATGAGTCGCGGGTCGTTTCCTCCCTTGCTCGCCCTGGGTCACAATGGGGGACGTGCCCAAGACCGCTCCCGTCGAGCATGCCGACACCGAGGTCGACACCGACGTCGGCCTCGATCTCGTCGTCGACCGACCCTGGGTCACGATCGTCTGGAACGACCCGGTCAACCTCATGAGCTACGTGGCCTACGTGTTCCGCACGTACTTCGGCTACACCGAGGAGAAGGCCGAGACGTTGATGATGGCGGTCCACCAGGAGGGGCGCGCCGTCGTGTCCAGCGGCGGGCGCGAGGAGATGGAGCGGCACGTCCAGGCGATGCACGACTACGGCCTCTGGGCCACCGTGCAGAAGGATGAGGCGTGAAGCCGTTCCGTCGGCGCCGCCGCGGCAGCACCACCGCGACGTTCGACCCGGGCGAGGCGGCCCTGCTCGCCAACCTCGCGCGCCAGGTCATCGAGCTGCTGCGCGACCGCCATGGCGAGTCCGTCGCCGACACCGACCCGCTCGCGGCCCAGCTGGGGCTTGACGGCCCGTCGCTCCCGCCGGAGGACCCGGTCCTGCGACGCCTGCTGCCCGATGCGTACTCCGGCGACGAGGCCGAGGAGTCCGGCGAGTTCCGGAGGTACACCGAGCAGGCGCTCACCGCCGCGAAGGTCAGCCACGCGGAAGCCGTGCTGTCGTCGTTGGTCGTCGGAGGCTACGACCCCGACGCGGCCGAGATCCGCGGCCAGGAGGCGGTCGAGGTCGAGCTCGGGAACGAGGCGGTCCAGGCGTGGCTCAAGACGCTCACCGACATCCGTCTCGCGATCGCGGTGCGGCTCGGCATCGAGACCGAGGAGGACGCCGCGCTGGTCGCGCGCTCCGAGGACGACGCCGTCGCCGCGATGAGCGACGTCTACGACTGGCTCGGCTACGTGCAGGAGTCCCTCATCAGCGTGCTCGACTGAACGACCGTTCCTCGGACGCACCACGGGACCGGTCCCGCGGCGTCGATAGGATCGTGAGCGTGCTGACCATCGAGCGGGAGATCCGCGACGCGATCGTCGCCCACGCCCGGCGCGACCACCCCGACGAGGCGTGCGGCGTCGTCGCCGGTCTGGAAGGCTCCGACCGCCCGACCCGGCTCGTTCCGATGCTCAACGCCGCGATGTCGCCCACGTTCTACGAGTTCGACTCCGGTGACCTGTTCCGCCTGTATCGGGACATGGACGAGCGCGGCGAGGTCCCGGTCGTGATCTACCACTCCCACACCGCCACCGAGGCGTACCCGTCGCGCACCGACGTCTCGATCGCGCAGGAGCCCTTCGCCCACTACGTGCTCGTCAGCACGCGGGACGGTGCCCACGAGTCCGGACCCGTCGACTTCCGGTCGTACCGGATCGTCGACGGCGAGGTCACCGAGGAAGAAGTCATCGTCGTCGAGCGTTACGCAGACGACGTCCCCGATCCGAAGAGAGAGTCCGCCTGATGGCCATCGAGGTCCGCATCCCCACGATCCTGCGCACGTACACCGGGGGTGAGCGTGCGGTGGAGTCCTCCGGCTCCTCGGTCGCCGAGCTCATCGACTCCCTGGAGTCGGCGCACCCCGGCATCAAGGACCGCCTCGTCGAGGACGGCGCCGACGGCCCGGCCGTGCGGCGGTTCGTCAACATCTACGTCGACGACGAGGACATCCGGTTCACGGGTGCGCTGGCGACCGAGCTCTCCGAGAGCTCGACCGTCGTGATCCTCCCGGCGGTTGCAGGCGGGTGAAGTACGCCAACCTGATCGAGTCGGTCGGCGGCACGCCCCTGGTGGGCCTGCCGACGCTCTCGCCGACCCCGGACGTGCGGCTGTGGGCCAAGCTCGAGGACCAGAACCCCACGGGCTCCATCAAGGACCGCGCGGCGCTCGCGATGATCGAGGCCGCCGAGGCCGAGGGCCGTCTGACGCCGGGCTGCACGATCCTGGAGCCCACGAGCGGCAACACGGGCATCTCGATGGCGATGGTCGCGAAGCTGCGCGGCTACCGCATGGTCTGCGTCATGCCGGAGAACACCTCCGAGGAGCGCCGCCAGCTGCTGCGCATGTGGGGCGCCGAGATCATCCCGTCGCCCGCCGCCGGAGGCTCGAACGAGGCCGTCCGCGTGGCCAAGGGCATCGCGGCCGAGAACCCGGACTGGGTCATGCTCTACCAGTACGGCAACCCGGCCAACGCAGGCGCGCACTACAGCGGCACCGGCCCGGAGATCCTGGCCGACCTGCCCGAGGTCACGCACTTCGTGGGCGGCCTCGGCACCACCGGGACCCTGATGGGCGTGGGCCGCTTCTTCCGTGAGCACCAGCCCGGCGTGCGCATCGTGGCCGCGGAGCCGCGCTACGGCGAGCTCGTCTACGGCCTGCGCAACCTCGACGAGGGCTTCGTGCCCGAGCTGTACGACGAGAGCCTGATCGATGCCCGGTTCAGCGTCGGCCCGCGCGATGCCGTGCGGCGCGTGCGCGAGCTGATCGAGTCCGAGGGCATCTTCGCCGGCATCTCGACGGGGGCCATCCTGCATGCCGCGCTCGCGCAGGCCGCCAAGAGCGTCAAGGCCGGCGAGCGTGCCGACATCGTGTTCGTCGTGTGCGACGGCGGCTGGAAGTACCTCTCGACCGGCGCCTACGAGGGCACGCTCGACGAGGCCGAGGACGCCCTCGACGGCCAGCTCTGGGCCTGAGTCACGGCGTTGAGCCACTCCCGTGGTCCCATGGGCCCATGGAGGTGGAGCGCCGCTTCGGCCGGAGCCTGGCGTGGATGTTCGGCTGCGTGGGTGCGGTGTGGCTCGTCGCGGTGACGGCCTACGTGCTGCTGCCCGACCACAACCCGCCGGGGCAGTGCGAGGGCATCGGCTGGGGATGCACGCTGACCCCGCGAGACGGAGTGCTGTTCGCGATGATGTTCCTCGGCGTGCCGGTCACGGTCGGCACGGTCGTGATCGGAACGATCTGGGTCGCCTTCTGGCACACGCGATGGGGTGCGATGGCGACGGGGCTCAGCGCGTTCGCGGCGGGTCTGGTCGTCTGCATCGCCTTCGCAGCGGCCCTCGCGGCGGGTTGAGGCAGCGCGAACGCTCTCGGGTCCGCTGCGAGTCATCGGCGTCGAGCACCCCTCACACGATGCGGTGCTCGACCCGACCGAGTCCGTCCAGCTCGAGCCGGAGCGTCTGGCCCGGGGTGAGCCAGTGGCCGGTCTCCATGCCACTGCCGCCGGGCAGCGTGCCGGTGCCGAACAGCTCGTAGGGCTGCAGCGTCTCGCTGCGCGAGGCGTGGGCGAGCACCTCGCCGAGCGACCAGCGCATCCCGGCCGACGACACCTCGCTGACGACCTCGCCGTCGATCACGACCCGCCCGGTCAGGTCGTCGAGGCGCGGCAGCACCTCGTCGGCGGTCGCGGCGACGTCCGACAGCGAGCTGGCGAAGTGCTTGGACTTCTGCGGTCCGAACCCGGAGGCCATCTCGGTGCGCTGGACGTCACGGGCGCTGAAGTCGTTGAGGACGCAGAACGCGCCGATCGCCGCCTCGGCCTCCTCGGGCGAGGCGTCCCGCAGGGGGCGGGCGAGGACGAAGCCGAGCTCGAGCTCGAAGTCGAGTGCCTCGGAGTACCGGGGGAAGGCGACATCGGCGCCGCTCGGGAGGAATGTGCTGTGGTTGCCGAAGTAGTAGACCGGCTGGGCGTGGAAGAGCCGGTGCGGCCGGAACTTCGGGAACGGCTTGCGGGTGAGGCGTTCGATCGTCGTCGCAGCGCGGTGCTGGCCGGGGTGGAATCGCTCGACGAGCCCGCGTGAGGCGTCGATGTTGTGCTGCTCGTAGAGCAGGAAGTCGCGAAACGACAGCGGCTGGAACGGGAGGACGCTCGCCTGGGGATGCCGCCCGGCGACCTCGGTCTCGTATGCCTCGGAGAACGGGGACGGTCCCAAGGGCGAGGCGTCGAGGGGCTGCCACGTGCCGCTTGCGTCGCGCTTCTGGTGGACGAGAGTGCCCTGGTCCAGGGTCCGGCGGAAGAACATGACGGGCTCCTTCGGGTTGCCGCACGATAGCAACGTGACGCAGGAGTAGGCGCAGGCCCCGACCTCCCCTAGGCTTCCCTCCGTGAGCCAGATCGTCGTGTTCTCCGGCAGCGCCCATCGTGAGCTCGCTGAGAGCATCTGCAGCCACCTGGGGGTGGCGCTCTCCCCGTCCGAGACGGCGCGCTTCAGCAACGACTGCCTCCAGGTGCAGCTGCTCGCGAACTGCCGCCAGCGCGACGTCTACATCGTGCAGCCGCTCGTGCCGCCGACGCAGGACCACTTGATGGAGCTGCTCCTCATGGTCGACGCAGCCCGGGGCGCCTCGGCCGCGTCCATCACGGTCGTCATCCCGCACTACGCCTACGCGCGGTCCGACAAGAAGGACGCCTCCCGCATCTCGATCGGCGGCAAGCTCGTCGCCGACATGCTCGCCACGGCCGGGGTCGACCGTGTCGTCACGATGACGCTGCACGCCCCGCAGGTCCACGGCTTCTTCGCGATGCCGCTCGACCACCTCACCGCGATCGGCGAGCTCGCCGCCTATTACCGCGAGCGCGACCTGAGCGACACCGTGATCGTGTCGCCCGACTTCGGCAATGCCAAGACGGCGTCGCAGTTCGCGCGGCTCCTGGGCCTTCCCGTCGCGGCCGGCAGCAAGCAGCGCAAGGCCGACGACAAGGTCGTGATCGACGCGATCGTGGGCGACGTCCGCGGCAAGAAGGTCATCGTCCTCGACGACGAGATCGCCACGGGCGGCTCGATCGTCGAGCTCGTCGCGATGCTCGAGAAGGAGGGCGTCACGGAGGTCTCGGTCGCCTGCACGCATGGGCTGTTCACGGGCAAGGCCGTCGAGCGGCTCCGTGACCACCCCACGATCAGCGAGGTCGTCACGACCGACACCGTTCCGCCGCCGGCCGACTGGCCCGCGCTGCGGATCCGTTCGGTCGCCCCGCTGTTCGCCGAGGCCATCGCCCGCATCCACGCCGGCGAGTCGGTCTCGAGCCTGTTCGACGGCGTCGACCCGACCCACGCCCCGCCGCAGCCCAAGCTCCCGCTCTGACTCGCGCGCCCGCCCCGGGCCGTGTGGTGCGGTGCCGGAGGGGGCTCTAGTGTCGGGGCTGTGGCGGACGCACCGATCGGCATCTTCGACTCCGGCTTCGGAGGTCTGACGGTGGCGCGTGCGGT
>JAHEXN010000207.1 GCA_023252095.1 Actinomycetes bacterium
CCGGCCGGCGACCGACAGGATCGCCTTGGGGATCTTGAGCCGCCAGCCCGTGAGGTCGGTGAGCGGAACCCGTGCCGGGTAGCGCGTCAGCATGAAGTGCACGCGCGGCCGGAGGGCGAGCGAGCGCAGGGGCTTGCGGGCGACGAGCCACCAGCGCTTGAGCGCCTGGTCCCCGTCCATGTGCAGCACGAGCCCCACGGGTGCCGACGGGTCGGCGGCGCGGCACGCCGCGACGGCCTGCTCGACCAGCGCGGTCGTGGGCGGGTTGTTGCCGTCGAAGACCTCGCGGACCTCGACCCGACCGGCGGCCACGTCGTCGCCGAGGTACTCGCGGAAGGCCGGGTCGTCGTCCGTCCCGTGGCTCGTGAGCAGCACGACCGGGCCCCACTTCACGGCCTCCTGCGTGATCCAGGAGACCGACTGCATGTGGTGGCCCGCGTGATCGGGCTCGACCACGAGCGTCGTGAGAGACGCAGACTTCATGAACGCTCCCGGAGGCTCGGCGAATCGGGCGACAGCGTACGCGAGATCCCGGGCTCGGCGGGCGCTAGGCTGCCGCCGTGAGCTCGCTCAGCAACTTCGTCATCGACCGGCTCGCGCGCCGGGGCTTCGTCGTCCGTCGTCACCCGGCCACCCGCCGCCAGCGGCTGCTGGCCGCCCACGGCATCGACGTCGTGCTCGACGTCGGAGCGGCCCGTGGCGGCTACGCCACCGAGCTGCGGGAGTTCGGGTACACCGGACGCATCGTGTCGTTCGAGCCGCTCGCGGCCGCGCACGCCGACCTGGCGGCCGCCGCGGCGGGCGACCCGGCCTGGACCACCCGCAACGTCGCCCTCGGCGACACGTCGGGCCCGCAGACCATCAACGTGGCGTCCAACAGCGACAGCAGCTCGCTGCTGCCGATGGCCGATGGCCACCGCGACGCGAGCCCCGACATCGACTACGTCGGCACCGAGACGATCGAGGTCGCCCGCCTCGACGACCTCGCCCCCGAGCTGCTGGGCGACGCCGACCGCGCGTTCCTCAAGATCGACACGCAGGGCTTCGAGCGGTCCGTCCTCGCCGGAGCGGCCGGCACGCTCGACCGACTCGCCGGGATCCAGCTCGAGCTGTCGTTCGTCGAGCTGTACGAGGGCGGCATGCTCGCCGACGAGGCCATCGCGTTCTGCTACGACCACGGCTTCGTCCTGACCGGTCTCGACCAGGGATTCAGCGACCCGGGCGGCGCCGTGCTGCAGGCCGACGGCGTGTTCCTGCGCACCCTCGGCGCCAAGTCCTGACGTCGGGGGTCACGGGCGGTTAGGGTTTGCGCGTGAACCCCCGCCTCCGCGCCTTCGTGAAGCCCGTCGCCCGCCCCGTCGTGCTCGCCGCCAACACCCCGATCGCCCGCCGCCGTGCGCTGCGCGAGCTCGAGACCCATCCGCGCCCGCTCAAGCTCGAGATCGGCGGCAACGCGCCCCGGGCGGGCTGGTTCGTCACGAACGTCGGCCCGTTCACCAAGCACTACCTCGACGCCACGGCCCCCTGGCCGATCGAGGACGGCGCCGTGGAGCTCATCTACTCCGACAACGTCATCGAGCACATCCCGCTCGTGCCGGCGCGCACCCTGTTCGCCGAGGCGTACCGCTGCCTGCAGCCCGGCGGCGCGATCCGCTTCGTGACGCCCGACCTGCGCGCGCACGTCGACCGCTACCTCGCGGGCGTCGCCCCCAAGGGTGATCCCGAGGCCGCGGTCTACGAGGAGTCCGGCCTCACGGTCGAGCACCCCCTCGACTGGGTCCGCATCCCGATCGCGTCGTTCGAGCACCACCTCGGCTACGTGTACGACTTCGACACGCTCAAGGCCGAGCTCGAGCGCGCCGGCTTCACGCAGGTGCGTCGTCACGAGCTCAACGAGAGCGACCATGCGGGTCTGGCCGGGCTCGACCTGCGGGCCGCCGAGGGCGGCGCGCAGATGGCCGTCGAGGCGACGCGCTGACCCGACCGATGCGCGTCGCGATCCTCGCCACCGGCTGGGCCGGCTTCAACGACGCGGCGTGCCGCAAGCTCGCCGCCCGGGGCGTCGAGCTGCTCGTCGTGACCGAGGGCGACGTCGCCGACACGGCGTACGAGAACCTGGGCATCGCGAGCTACGCCCGCTCCCACGTCTGGTCCGGCGCGCCGGCCGACGGCGAGATCACCCGGGTCCTGACCGACTTCGCGCCCGACGCGGTCCTGATGCACTCCTGGCACTTCGGCCCGTACCGCGAGGCGATCAAGGCCGTCCCCGCCGGCACCCTGCGGGTGCTCTGGATGGACAACGTCTGGCGCAACGTGCCGAAGCAGTGGTTGGGCCGCGCCGTCGCCCCGTGGTGGGTGCGCTCGATCTTCGACGCCGTCATGGTGCCGAGCGACCGCACCGAGTTCTTCGCGCGGCGGCTCGGCTTCGCCGAGGGCGAGGTCATCCGCGGCTCGCTGAGCGCCGACACCGGCGTGTTCGGCTCCGGCCCGCGCACGGGCGACGAGATCGCCGGCCGCCGCCGGTTCGTCGCGGGCCTGCGCCTCGTGCACCACAAGGGCGCCGACGTCCTGGCCGCCGCCTACCGCACGTACCGTGCGACGAGCCCCGACCCGTGGGACCTCGACGTGGCCGGACTCGGACCGATGGCGTCCGACTTCGCCGGCATCGAGGGCGTGCGGATGCTGGGCTTCCAGCAGCCGGCCGAGCTCGCCGAGCTCATGCGCACGTCGTCGTGCCTGGTCCTGCCGTCGCGCATCGACCCGTACGGCGTCGTGCTGCACGAGGCGGCGGTCAGTGGCCTGCCGATCGTCACGACGTACCAGGTCGGCGCCGCGCCGTTCTTCGTCCAGGACGGCCAGAACGGCTGGACCGTCCCGAGCGACGACGCCGGCCGCCTGGCCGCGGCGATGGGCCGCATCTCGGCGGCTGGCCCGGAGCGTCTCGGCGCGATGTCGGACGTCAGCCGACGTCTCGGCGCCCGGCTCACCTCGGCCGGCTGGGCGCAGAACATGCACGAACAGCTGACCTGGCGCCTGGCCGACCTGCGCGGCTGACTCCCCCGCCGGAGTCGGCTCAGCCGACGAGCAGGTCGACGACGGCCTCGCGGACCTCGATCGCGGCCGTGCGGCGCTCGTCGAAGCGCGCCGTGGCGTGGTCGGCAGGCTCGAGTGCACCCCGGTGCAGCAGGTCGAGGACCGCTGCGGGGAGGTCGTCGCCGACCGGCACGACGTGGTCGGGCGGAAGGAGGTCGGCGAGGCAGCCGACGTCGTGCGCCACGGCGGGCACCCCGTGCCGCAGCGCGTCGAGGACGACGAGCGGCTCGGCCTCGTTGGCGTAGGTGCTCGGGAACACGAACACGTCGATGTCGCGGTAGAACGCCTCGACCTGCGCGGCGTCGAGCCGACCCGTGACCTCGAGGCGTCCCCGCAGCTCGGACGCGGCGGCGGAGACCAGGGCCTCGACGTCGTCGCCGACGCACGGACCCGCGAGCACGAGTCGCGCGTCGACCCCCGCCGCGAGCAGCACGCGAAGCGTCTCGATCGCGACGTGGACGCCCTTCTCGCGCGTCAGGTTGCTGAGGTGCCCCAGGACGACCGGACCAGCAGCCGGCACCGGGGCACGATCGGCCTGCTCCGACGGCGCCATCAAGGACGCGTTGGAGCAGACCAGCACCGACGTGGCCGCCGGGTAGCGGGCCTGCAACCGCTGGCCCATGTCGCGCGAGAGCACGACGTGGTGGACCCGCGCACCGCCCCAGCGGACGAGGAGCGCCATCGCGCGCAGGTGCTGCGTGAGATAGCTCGAGTTGTGGTGGTGGAACACGACGCGGTGGCCGGCCAGACGGCCGAGCAGCACGGCGACCGCCTGGTACCAGAGCAGCTCGCCGCCGGCACCGCCCAGGTACACCGCGTCGGGTCGGCGCCGGACCAGCGCGGGCAGGAACCGGGCGAGGCCACCGAGCAGGGCGCGGAGCCGGCGCGACGTGCTGCCGCCGTCGCCGATGTCGACCGTCACGACCTCGGCAGAACCGTTCTCCCGCAGGGCGTCGACCATGCGCTGGGTCACGGCGGACGCGCCGTGCATCGGCGGGGGAAGGGGTCCGAGGACCCGCACCACCGGACGGCGAGCCGTCATCAGGCGCGGGGTCGTCCGGAGCGGGGCGCGGACGGACCGGGCGAGACCGCTCGTGCCTGCTCGACGCCCCGGAGCACGGCGTCGAGGTCGGCGGAACGGATCTTCCGGGCGAAGTAGCCGCCGGACTGCACGATCTCCTCGCCGTACGTCTCGTCGAGCCAGACGCCCAGGGTCGGGTGGATGTAGCTGAAGTTCGGGAACTCGCTCGGCCACTTGCCGTCGCGGGGCTCGATGCCGAGCTCGGTGCGCGTCGACCACGTCGGGTGGGAGTGCACCAGCGTCGCGAAGTACATCTCGAGCGGGGTCTGCGTGTGACGGAAGAGCTTCTGCACCTGGGGGTCCAGCGCCTGCGGCAGGATCTCGTCGAGGCACTCCTTGCTGAGCATCGTCCACGTGCTGCCCCACACGGGGGTCAGCGGGGCGAACGCCTCAGGGCGGCGGCGCGGGAGACCCGCGGAGAGCAGCCGGCGGGTGGCACCGCGACGACGCTTGGTCCACCCCGCGCCACCGACCGGGGCCGCGTCGTAGAAGTGACGGCGCCGGATCTTGTTCTCCATGTAGGGCGTGCCGTCGAGCACCGGGATGGCGCGGACGTGCTCCGACCACGGCACGGACTCGGCGTACGCGAAGAACTCCTCGAGCGGCCGGACCGGGTAGTCGGCGCCCGACAGCAGCGCGACCTTGGCGCCGGGGGCGTCGCCGAGCTCGTCGAGGCAGTCGCGGTAGACCCGCAGCACCGCCTCGACCTCCGAGAACCCGCCCCACCGGACGTCGACGCGGTCCTCCACGAGACGGACGCCCGGGATGTCGCGGAAGGGCGTGATGTCGGTGGTGGCGTCGACGTGCAGCACGACGGGGTGGCCCGCGAGTGCCGTGGCCAGTCTCCGCGCCATCTCCGGGTCCTGGTGCGCCAGCACCCCGAACGCAATCTCAGGCATGGGGCTCGGATCCTCTTTCGGGTCGTCACGACATGGGCCTCGGCAGGCGTCCGGACTCTAACACCCGAACCACTCCGCCCGGGGTGCTTCGACGCGGGTCCACGTGCGGTGGCGAGGAGGGCTGCGTCACCCCCGGACCTAGACTGACGAGGTGGAGTTCCTCAACGGCCTGCAGCCCTCGCACGACCTGACGTACAACGACGTCTTCATGGTGCCGCGTCGCTCCGACGTCACGAGCCGGTTCGACGTCGACCTCGCCACTGCCGACGGCACGGGCACGACCCTGCCGCTCGTCGTCGCCAACATGACCGCGATCTCCGGCCGGCGCATGGCCGAGACGATCGCCCGTCGCGGCGGCATCGCGATCATCCCGCAGGACATCCCGATCGACGTCGTGGGCTCGACCGTGCGCCGGGTCAAGGCCGCGCACCCGGTCTACGACACCCCGGTCACCGTGCCCTCGTCGATGACGGTCGGCGAGGCGCTGAGCCTGATCCCGAAGCGGGCGCACGGGGCTGCGGTCGTCGTCGACGACGGCAAGCCGCTCGGCGTCGTCACCGAGCGCGACGGCGCCGAGGTCGACCGGTTCGCGCAGGTGCACGAGGTCATGGACCCGGACCTGTTCACGGTCGACGCCGGCCTCGAGCCGCGCGCGTACTTCGACGCGCTGACGAGCCAGCACCGCCCGATCGCCCCCGTCCTCGACGGCGACGCCCTGGTCGGCGTCGTGACCCGCAAGGGCGCACTCCGGTCCAGCATCTACACCCCCGCCACCGACCCCGACGGCCGTCTCGTGATCGGTGCGGCCGTGGGCATCAACGGCGACGTGCGCGGCAAGGCCCGTGAGCTGCTCGAGACCGGCATCGACGTCATCGTCGTCGACACCGCCCACGGTCACCAGATCAAGATGGCCGACGCCCTGCCGATCGTCCGTGAGGAGCGGGACGCGTTCGAGGCCCGCACCGGCCGGCGCATCCCGATCGCGGCGGGCAACGTCGTGTCCGCCGACGGCACCCGCGAGCTCGTCGCCTCGGGGGCCGACATCGTCAAGGTCGGCGTCGGTCCCGGGGCGATGTGCACGACCCGCATGATGACCGGCGTCGGACGCCCCCAGTTCTCCGCGGTGCTGGAGTGCGCTGCCGCGGCGCGGTCGCTCGGCGCGCACGTGTGGGCCGACGGCGGCGTGCGCTACCCGCGCGACGTCGCACTCGCCCTGGCCGCGGGTGCTGCGAGCGTCATGATCGGGTCGTGGTTCGCGGGCACGCACGAGAGCCCCGGCGACCTCAAGTTCGGGCCGGACGGCCGTCCGTACAAGGAGTCGTTCGGCATGGCC
>JAHEXN010000208.1 GCA_023252095.1 Actinomycetes bacterium
CCACGAATACAAGGGCTACAGCCCACCCGAGATCCTCAGACGGGCCCTGACCTTCCGATCCGGCGTCTGCACGACACCCGGATGCCTCGTCCCCGCCGACCGGTGCGAGCTCGACCACCATGTCCCCTGGCCCGAAGGACGAACCCGGGCCAGCAACCTGCGCTGGCGATGCAAACCCCACCATGCCTACAAAGGCCACGGCATCACGCCCGAGCTCTTGGATCACATCCGACAGACCGGGCCACCGCGCCACCTCAGCATCGAGCTGAAGCTCGACGACGCCGCCTAGGACTTCGCGCTGCCCGCGACTTCGTCGGCGACCGTCGTGCTGACGTCGGGACCTGTGCTGTACGCCAGGACCTCCTCGGAATCGACGTGCTCGGGCTCGTCGGCCAAGCGCGCGACGCGCTCGGCGACGTCGGCCGGCGTCGGAACGGAGCTCGGCGCCGACTTCTTCGCGGGTGCCTTCTTGGCCGGGGCCCTCTTCGCTGCCGGGGCCTTCTTCGCTGCCGGAGTCTTCTTCACAGGCGGAGCCTTCTCGGCGGCGTCCGATGCCAGCTCGACGTCCTTCGCCACCGGCGTCCTACGCGGCGGAGCGGGGTTGGGCGCCGGGACGGGCGAGCTGTCGCCATCACCTCCACCACGGACGGCGGAGATGACCGAGGCCACCGTGTTCAATCCGGTGTGCACGACGCCGAGAGCGGTGTGCTGCACGATTCGGGCGGGACGAGTCAGGACCGAGCGAAGCATCGAGGAACCTTTCGTGGATGAACAGGTACAAGTGCCGTACCCAGTCCCCGTCGCCTCACACAAGGATCAGAGCACGCTGCCGACGAACGGCAGCACGAGCCGGCACGGCACCGGCCGCGGGTGCGCCGGGTCGAGCGCGTTCAGCACCAAGGCCGCCGCCACCGGGTCGGCGACGATCTGGAAGTGCTCGCTGAGGTCGAGGCCGCAGTAGTCCTGGACGGTGTAGTTCGTCATGCCCGGTTCGATCCCGCTCGTGTAGGGCAGGACGAGCTCGTCGTAGCGCGTCACGATGTTCGTGTAGGTGATGCCCGGCACGGCAGGACCGCCGCCGGAACGCATCTTCTCGATGAACGGCGAGCCCGTGAGGAGCTGCGGGCCCGACGCGAAGACGGGCTGCAGGGCGGCGTTGATGACCGGGGTGACGCCGAACGGGGTGCCGATCTGGCTCAACGTGGCGAGCCCGGCCGGGTCGGTGCCGTGCCACAGCGGGGCGATCGAGACGTACTTGTCGATCTTGGCCGCACCGTTCAGGAACTTGGCGTAGTAGTTCGGCATCAGCGTGCCCTCGGAGTGGCCCACGATGTCGACCTTCGCGGCGCCCGTCGAGGCCAGGACCCGGTCGACGAAGGTCGACAGCTGCGCCGCGCTCTCCTCGATCGGGCCGAACCCGCCGAAGACCTGGTCATAGGGCGGCGAGACGACGTTCTTGACCTGTCCGTAGGTCAGCGCGTAGACGCAGTAGCCCTCGTTCGCCAGCAGCGGCGCATAGGTCTGCCAGTTGGTCGCCTTGCTGCCCGTGAGGCCGTGCACCAGCACGACCGGCGTCGGGTGGGCCGCCGAGGGCTTGCACGACCAGTCGTTCGCTCCCGGCGGATCGGCGTCGATGCCGAGACCGGCGATGACCGCAGGAAGGAGGAAGGAGTACGTCACGGGCAGCGGAGGCTTCGGCGCCGCAGCCTGGGCGGGGGCCGCGACGAGGCCCGCGGCGAGCGCCGTCGCGGCGAGGACGGTGCCCAGGAATCGGGGTGTGCGCATGACGGGGAGCCTCCGGTGTGAGATGGGTAACACGAAGTTACACCAGGTCCGCCGGTTCGGCCGGTCCGACTACTTCACCTCCGACCGGCGCAGGGTGAGCAGCCCGATGGCGAGTGGCACGACGATCCAGATCATCGTGGTCGAGCCGAGCATGGCCCACTCCTCACCGCTGTCCATGGCGCCCTCGAGGAGCGCCACCTGCGTCTCGTTCCAGTCGATCCACGACTGCAGGTCCTCGAACCACGGGCGCACCTGGGCCAGGAGGACCAGGATGCCGGGCATGACCAGGGAGACGACGAAGTAGCCCACGATCGCCGCGGGCGAGTTGCGCAGCACGACTCCGAGCGTGAAGCCGATGGCCATGCCGATCAGGTTGAAGAGCACCGTCTGGGGCGCCATCGCCCACGAGACGTTCCACACCGTGTCGACGCCGGCGAGCGCGGACCCGACCACATTGCCGAGGGCGCCCACCGCGAAGGCGAGGGCGACGGAGCCGAGGCCCACGAGCAAGGTCGCGATCGCCTTGGCCCCGATCACGCGCCCGCGGCCCGGCACCAGCGTGAACGTCGTGAGTCCACTGCGCTGGCTCCACTCGCTCGTGACGGCCAGGATCGCGATGATCGGCAGGATCAGCGACATCGGAAACCCGCTCGCCCTCGTGAAGTTCTCGTACGTGACGTCACTGTCGGGTGCGAGGACGACGACCGATCCGGCCGCGATGGGCGTCAGGACGGCGATGCTGACGAGCAGCCAGAAGCCCGAGCGGGTGCTGAACATCTTGCGCAGCTCGACCATGACGAGTCGGATGATGGGGATACTGGTGCCGGTCATGCCGGAACTCCTTCGCGCTGGGTGTCTGCCGTGAGCGACAGGAACATGTCTTCGAGCCCGGCACCCTCGGCGGAGCGGAGCTCGGTGAGGGCGATGCCGGCGGTCAGGGCCACGGCCCCGACCCGAGCGGGATCGGCGTCGGTGCGGACCGAGCCATCCCCGGCGAGCGTGCTGCGGATTCCGGCGAGCTCCAAGGCGCCAGCGAGCTCGTGCGGCGATCCTGCCGTTGCCGATCACGACCAGGTCATCGGCGATGACCTCGATCTCGTGCAGCAGGTGCGAGGACAGCAGCACTGTGCCGCCCTGGCTGGCGAAGTCCGTCAACAGGTCACGCATCCACCGGATCCCGGCGGGGTCGAGTCCGTTGGCGGGCTCGTCGAGGATCAGCACCCTGGGATCGCCGAGCAGCGCGGTGGCGATGCCGAGGCGTTGACGCATGCCGAGGGAGTAGTGGCGCACGCGGCGCTTGGCCTCCGTGGGAGTGAGACTCACCAGCTCGAGCATCTCGTCGACCCGGGTGCGAGGCAGGCCCATCGTGTCAGAGGCGATCGTGAGGATGTCACGTCCGGTGCGGCCGGCGTGCTGGGCCGAGGCGTCGAGGAGGACGCCGACCTCGAGGCCGGGGTTGGGCAGGTCGGCGAACCGGACGCCGTCGATTCTGGCCGAGCCGGACGTCGGGGCGGTCAGTCCCACCACGATGCGCATCGTGGTGGACTTGCCGGCGCCGTTCGGACCGAGGAAGCCGGTCACGCGGCCCGGCCGGGCGGTGAAGGAGACGTCGTCGACGGCGGTGAAGCCGGCGTACCTCCGGGTCAAGGAATCAACAGTGATCATGGGTTCAACCCTGGCGACGCCGCGCCGCTGGCGTATCGGTTGAATGACCGGTCTTGACCTGGCCGAAAGTACGGCTCGTCGCTAGTCCCGGACCCGTCCGGTCTCGTAGCCCCACATCGCGATCTCCACTCGGTTCCGCGCGCCGAGCTTGCCCATGAGGCTGCCGATGTGGGTCTTGACCGTGCTGAGGCTGATGTGCAGCTCGGCGGCGATCTCGGCGTTGGTGCGACCGCGCGCGATCGTGAGCAGCACCTGCTCCTCGCGTTCGGTGAGCGGGTCGATGGGCTGCGCGGGAGGAGCTGCCCGCCCCGTGCCCGCGAACGTCGACAGCAGCCGGCGGGTGATGCTGGGCGAGATGAGCGAGTCTCCCCGAGTGGCCGCCCGGATCGCCTCCCCGAGCAGCTCGGGGCCGGCGTCCTTCAGCAGGAAACCGGTCGCACCCGCCCCCAGCGCACCGTGGACGTACTCGTCGAGGTCGAAGGTCGTGATCACGACGACCGCGACCGGGTCCTGGACGCCCGGCCCGGCCAGCAGGCGGGTCGCCTCGACGCCGTCGAGGAGGGGCATCCGGATGTCCATCAGGCACACGTCGGGACGGAGCTCGCGGGCCAGCCGCACGGCCTCCTGCCCGTCGCGAGCCTCCCCCACGACCTCGATGCCGTCCAGGGTGCCGAGGATCAGTCGTAGTCCGGTCCGCACGAGATCCTGGTCGTCGGCGATCAGCACCCGGATACTCATGCCAACACCTGGCGCGGCAGTGTCGCGCTGACGACCCAGCCGCCGCCGGGCGACGGGCCCGCCTGGCACGTGCCACCCAGGAGGAGCGCACGCTCGGTCATGCCGGTGAGTCCGAACCCCGGCTCGGGGGCCGGATCGGCCGGACCCGGATCGCCGTCATCACGGACGACGAGGCCGACGCTCGACCGGTCTCCGACGACGTGCACGTCGACCAGGCTGGCGTTCCGGGCGTGCCTCAAGGCGTTGGTGACCGCCTCCTGGGCGATCCGGAAGACAGCGGCGTCGATCGCCGTCGGGAGGGTGGCCAGTTCGCCCGAGACCGTCACCTCCACCCGCGGTCCGGCGGGCGAGGCCCCGGCCAACCGTTCAAGGTCGGCCACACCGGGCTGCGGGGCGTAGTCAACCGGTGCCTCGTTGCGCAGCACACGGACCATCGACCTCATCTCCGCGAGCGTGCGCGACGCCTCCACCTCGATCACCTCCAGGGCCTCGAGCGGCGCCGAGGGCACGGTCGCCGCGAGGGCGCGCCCTGCCTGGGCCTGGATCGCGATGGCGGAGACGTGGTGCGCCACCGTGTCGTGCAGCTCGCGCGCCAGCAGCACGCGCTCCTCCGACTTCACCTGCTCAAGCCGTCGCTCTCCGGCGCCGTGCTGGGAACGCACGGCCCATCCCAGGGCGAAGGCGGCGAACAGGACGGCGAACCCACCGATCGCCTCGGCGAAGCCGGTCCAGCTGACGAACAGTGCGATCGTGGCCGGGACCAGGATGATCGGCACACCGGCCCCCGCTTCGCGACCCGACCCCCACCGAAGGAGTGAGTAGGCCAGCAGCAGGACGTAGACCAACGTGGTCATGTCGAGCGCCGGCGCATCGGCCACGACCAGGCCGATGTCCACGAGCGCGATGACGCCAAAGGTGGTCGCGACCACCGCGAAGGGGTGCGTACGTCGCCACAGCAGCAGCGGCGCCAGACCGATGGTCACCACGACCGACAGCACCGGGACCGGCAGGTCCTGACGCAGAACGCCCTCCAGCGCGGCACAGACCATGACTGCCACCAGGAGCGCCCAGTCACGCCAGACCCGAGCCGGGGGCGCCGAGGGCCGGGGTTCGTCCAGCAGGGACCGAAGTGGAGTGCTCACCCGCTCAGCGTAGGGACGCCGAACGGCCAGCGGACCGTCCGAAAGTCTGACTCGGGCCTCATTGGTAGCGGGGGCAGGATTTGAACGTGCTGGACGCAGCGGATCAGGCCAAGGCCGACGTAGGCGACCTCGCACACTGGAAGGACGTCGACTTCGACCGCCAGACGGTCCGCGTGCGCGGCACGAAGACCAATCACGCCGCTGCCGTCATGGTGCTTCCCACGAGGCTCTAGGTCCCCTTTCGCCCCTGAGCATCGCTCTGGCGAGGCTAGTGTGCCCCCGTGACCAGCCGGAGCGAGAAGGAACGTCGGCGACAGCGACGTCGCTCGCGCGAGCGCAACAGGCGCTTGAACCACGTTCGTCGGTCCACGTGGGAGGACCATCCACTCGTCACATGGTTCTGTGCTGTCGCAGTCACCGGGGTAGTCCTCTACGTTCTCGCGACAGGCGACTTCTCCATCCTCGATCGGCCGCTTCGGTAGAGCGACCCAGCCTCATTCTTTGGGAGTACCTGGTGAATGACCCCAGACAGAACAAGACCGGGACCTCAGCTTGCACTGAAGTCCCGGTCTTTTTAGTAGCGGGGACAGGATTTGAACCTGTGACCTCTGGGTTATGAGCCCAGCGAGCTACCGAGCTGCTCCACCCCGCGTCGCTTGCTCCACTTTACAGACCGGTGACGGGAGAGCCAAATCGGGGTGCCTCCGTTACCGTCATGCGGGTGATCTCAGAACGGTACGAGCTCGAGGAAGAGATTGGCCGCGGCGGCATGGGCGCGGTGTGGCGCGGCCGCGACACCCGGCTCGGCCGCACCGTCGCGCTCAAGCGCCTGGGAGCGATCGGCACGGCCGACGGCCCCGGGCGCGAGCGCGCGCACCGCGAGGCGCTGCTGGCGGCGCAGCTCAACCACGCCAACATCGTGTCGGTGCACGACCTCGTCGAGGACGACGAGGGGTGGACGTGGCTCGTCATGGAGCACGTCCCGGGCATCACGCTCTCCCAGGCGATCGCGAAGGGCTCGCTGCAGACCGAGGCGATCGCCAGG